>JALUXN010000128.1 GCA_027018975.1 Mariprofundaceae bacterium
CGCGATCTTTTGTGATCAGCAGCATCGCCACATTGCCACGGAGATTCTTTTTGAGGGAACCATCGACCGCACGGCGATCTATCCGCGCAACATGATGAAGCGGGCGCTGGAGCTCGATGCCAAGGGGTTGATCCTGTTTCACAATCATCCGGGCGGCAGCAGCGTCGCCAGTCAGGAGGATATTGCGCTGACCCGCCGCATTCAGGATGCTTGCGTCCCCTTGGAGATCCGCCTGCTCGATCATTTCCTCGTTGCCGGCAGGCGCGTACTCTCGTTTAAGGAAGAGGGATGGTTTTGATGTGTTTCTACGAAAACCCAACGACAAGGAGTTTGTGTGAGTAAAAACCGCGCCCTGAAGGCGCTGACCAGCCTCGACTACTTCTATCAGGAGCTGCGCAAGATTCCGCAGCTTGACCGTGAGGAGGAGGATCGTCTGGCGCGCAAGTGGCATGACGAACATGATCTGGTGGCGGTGCAGCAGCTGATCAACGCCAATCTGCATAGCGTTGCCGCCATTGTGCGCGAATTCCGCCACTTCGGTCTGCCGGAGGAGGATCTCATTCAGGAGGGCACTCTCGGCCTGATGCATGCGGTTAAGCGTTTCGATCCCGATCGCGGTTTCCGTCTGAAAACCTATGCCTCCTACTGGATTCGCGCTTCGATTCACGACTTTATCCTGCGCTCGTGGAGTATTGTCAAAATGGGCACCAACAAGCTGCAGCGCCGCATTTTTGCCGGTCTGCACAAGGCGGAGCACGCCATCGCTGCGCTGGAGGGGCGCGATGTCGAGGCGGTCGCCGAGGCGCACGGTACGACGCGCGAGTCGTATCAGGAGATCGCCTCCTCATTTTTGCGGCGCGATTTTTCACTCGATAGTCAGAATGAGGATGGCTCGCAGCTGCTCGAACTGCCGGCGCCCGATGACACCCCCGAACATATTGCGATGGAGAATGATTGGGAGAACTTCAAGCATGAACAGTTGGCCAAGGCGATGGAGAGTCTCTCCGAGCGCGACCGCTACATCATCAAACAGCGCTATCTCGCTTCACCGCCGGCGACGCTGAAGGAGTTGGCCGCGGAGTTTAACATCTCTATCGAACGGGTACGTCAGCTGGAGGCGCGCGGCATTAAGAAGATCAAGCAGGCGTGCGAAGATATTCAGCTGTAACGGCTACGCGGCGGGCGCATCGGTCGCTTGACTGAGCACCCTGTCCAACCGTTTGAGGTGCGGGCGGTTCAGGCCGGAGAGCGGCAGGCAGATAAAGAAGGCCGCGCCCTCGCCCAGCTGACTCTCCACCCAGATGATGCCGTCGTGCGCCTCGACAATCCGTTTGCAGATCGCCAGGCCCAGCCCTGCGCCCTCTCCCTCTTTGCGACAGCGTGCGTCGTCGGCACGGTAAAAGCGGTCGAAGAGGTGTTGCTGCTGTGATTCGGCAATGCCCGGCCCCTCATCCTGCACGCAGATAATCACCGAATCGTCCTTGGCCTGCGCACTCAGATGGATGGTGGAGTGCTCCGGCGCATGTTTGAAGGCGTTGGAGAGCAGATTCATCATAGTCCGCTCCAGTTGGCTGGCATCGCCCATCACCTCTAAACCATCCTCGATCTCCATCGCCAGCCGCACATGCTGACTGTCGAACAGAATCAGATGCTGCTGCCCTACCTCCTGCAGCAGCAGCGAGAGATCGACCCGCGTCTGCACCATCTCCAACTGGCCGGCATCGGCACGCGCCAGTGTCAGCAGGTCATTCACAATGCGCTGGATGCGGTCAATGGTACCGATCTGTTGGCGCAGAATCTGCTGATACTCCTCGGCGGAACGGGGGTGGCGCAGCGCCACCTCAATCTCCCCCTTGAGGATGGTTAGCGGCAGTCGCAGCTCATGCGAGGCATCAGCGGTAAAGCGCTTCTGCGCCTGAAAACTGGTCTCGAGATCAGCGAACATTTTGTTCAGCACGCGCACCAGAATCTGCAGCTCTTTATCCTGCGAGCGCGATTTCAGACGACGGGTGAGATCCCCGGCAGCGACGGCGCGGGCGGTTTTGGTGATCTCATTGATCGGCTCCAGCGCCTGCTTGGCCATGAAATAACCGGCTGCCGAACTGATAATGATAGAGATCAGGCCGAGGAAGCCGCCGATCATGTAGAGCAGGTTGAGGACAGCACGAATGTCGGCCGTGCTGTGGCCGAGCATCAGCGTGGCGATGATCTGATTGTCGTGATAGATCGGGTAGGCGATGACACGGATATTGGCTTTATTGAGCAGCGATTCGGTGGAGGCAAAGGCAACGCTGCCGGTGCGAAAGGCGTGGCCGAGCGCGCGGCTGACATCGTTACCGCCCTTATCGATCAACGAGCGATCTGAGCGAAAGAGTACGCGACCGTCGATGGCAATAATCTGAATGGCGCCGCCATAGTGGTCGGCAAAGTCGCTCAAATGCCGCGACCAGAAGTAGAAGGGTGAACTCTCCAGCTTATTGGCCAGACTGGTCGCTTGCGCACTGAGCTCTTCATCCACCTCCGCATAGATACGATTGGAGAGGGCGGTGTACAGAATGACGCCGGCAAAGAGCAGGATGCCCAGTTCGAGAAAGATATAGAGCAGCGCCAAGCGGCCGCGAAAGGTGCGGAAGAGATTGCTGCGCAGACGCCCCAGCATCCCCAGACGATGACTACTCAGCGGACTCTCCGGGCGGTGAGGCGATCAGCTCGGCGGCGCATGGTCGCTGAGCAGGTAACCCTGACCGCGCAGTGTGTGCAGCAGCGGCGGCTCGAATCCCTTGTCGATCTTGGCGCGCAGGTGGCTCACATAGACATCAATCACATTGCTCTCCGGATCGAAGTTCATATCCCAGACATGCTCGCCGATCAGCGTGCGCGAGAGCACTTTGCCGGGGTTGCGCATCAGGTATTCGAGCAGCGCATACTCCTTGGTAGTCAGGCGGATCGCCTCGCCGCTACGGGTCACACGGCGGCTGATTGGATCCAACTCCAAGTCGGCGAGTTTCAGGATCGGCGATTTGTTATCCGACTGGCGGCGCAGCAGTGCCCGCACCCGTGCCAATAGCTCTTCAAAGGCGAATGGTTTGGCGAGATAGTCATCGGCACCGGCATCCAGCCCGCGCACTTTATCTTCGATCGAGTCACGCGCAGTGAGCATCAACACCGGTGTTGCCACGCCGCTGGCGCGCAGTTCGCGACAGACCACAATGCCGTTCTTTTTCGGTAGCATCAGATCGAGGATGATCAGGTCGTAGTCGTTGATCTCGGCCAGAAACTCGCCATCTTCGCCATCGTAAGAGACATCGACCGCATGCCCCTCCTCTTTCAGCCCTTTCTGAATAAAATGCGCAACGCGCTCTTCGTCTTCCACCACAAGAATCTTCATGCGGCTTACTGTAGCATTCAACTGCCCGCCGCGTGAAGCATCAATCGATGAGGGAACTATCCAGCTCATCCCATGGTTTGTCCGCTAGCTGCGTTGAACATGCTCATGTGCGACAGCACACTGCGCGTGTTCGCCTTGCTATCGAACAAACCGTGGGCGATCTGAATAGTTCCCGCATGCGGCTGAATAGCGACTTAGGTTGCTTTGCGAACACCCAACGATTAGCGGCAGAAAGGAGACGGTGATGAAATACCGTATTGTGGATAAAGAACTCTGTTATCAAGGCTTTTTCGCCATGCACGCCTACCATGTGGAGCATGAACGCTTCGATGGTGGCATGATGCAGGTACGGCGCGAAAATATGGAGCGCGGCGATGCGGCGGCGATCCTGCTCTACGATCCGCACGTCGATGAAGTGCTGCTGCTCGAACAGTTTCGCATCGGCCCGGTTGCCCGCGATGACAATCCGTGGCTGGTGGAGATTGTCGCCGGCATGATCGATGCGGGCGAGAGCCCCGAGGCGGCGGTAATCCGCGAGGCGCGGGAGGAGGCGGGCTTTGTGCCGGAGCAGGTCACCTTTCTCGGTCGCTACTACACTACGCCGGGCGCCTGCTCAGAACGGATCGATCTGTTTCTGGGCTTGGTGGATAAAAGTGCGCCGGTGGCGGCCGGTGGCGGCTGCGCAGCCGAGCAGGAGGATATTCGCACCAGCTGGGTGTCGCGACAACGAGCGATGGCGCTGCTCGCTGAAGGCCGCATCGCCTCCGGCGCACCGATGCTGGCGCTGCTGCTGAGCTTTGGCTGCGAGGGAGCTGCTACAAAGGTCTGCCAAACGAAAACAGGGTGAAACATCTGTTTCACCCTGTTTGATCGGATTGCTGCGTAGCCTGTGGCTACAGCAGGTCTTATTAACGCTTGGAGAACTGCGGTGCGCGACGAGCTTTCTTCAAGCCGGCCTTCTTGCGCTCCACTTTACGTGCGTCACGGGTCAGAAACCCTGCTGCCTTGAGGTCGGCACGCAGACCGGCATCATACTCGAGCAGCGCGCGGGCAATGCCGTGACGAATTGCGCCCGCCTGACCGGAGACACCGCCACCGAACACATTGACACGCACATCAATACGGCCGGAAAGCTGGGTAGTCTTCAACGGCAACAGTGCCTGCTGACGGATAATCTCGACAGGGAAGTAGTTTTCCACATCACGACCATTGATCAATACGCGTCCGCTACCGGATGAAAGCATCACCCGTGCTACGCTACGTTTGCGGCGACCAGTGCCGCGAAAAAAAGTCTCAGCCATTTTCAAATTCCCTTAATTCAATTTCATTGCTTCAGGTTTCTGCGCCGTGTGCGGATGCTCGCCGCCGGCATAGACCTTTAATTTTTTCAACATTGCACGACCCAGCGGCCCTTTCGGCATCATTCCTTTCACCGCCGCTTCAATAATCCGCTCAGGGTGCTTCTCGCGCTGCTTCTCCAGCGTGATGCTTTTGATGCCACCGGCAAAACCGGTGTGGTGGTAATAGACCTTGTCAGACTCTTTATTGCCGGTGACACGGATCTTTTCCGCGTTGATGACGATCACATGATCACCGCAATCGGCGTGCGGGGTATATTCCGGGCGATGCTTGCCGCGCAAAACGGTGGCCACCTGCGTTGCCAGACGACCAAGCACAAGATCAGAGGCATCAACAACAAACCATTTACGTTCAATATCGCCGGGGCGGACAGTCCAGGTAGACATGTATGTACTCCATTTTCCAGTGGTTCTGGCAGTTTTCAAGCAACAAAAAGCGAAATCTGCCCAACAAAGGCGGCGCATTATAGGTGGCGATCAATCACTGTCAAACAATTTACCGCCAAACACAGGGCGATCGCATTAAAATTGTTCGCATTCCGTTAGAATCATACGACGACCTCATCTTCGAGTGGCTCTATCGGGGAGTCATTGCTGTTCTGACCCCGATATCCCGAGAACGTTCAATCCCAGGCCCTTTCCCCGTCATTCCGCCCTCCTCACCGTCCATTCCCGCGAAGGCGGGAATCCATTGCCTGCAGAGGGAGGCGATGAGAAGCAGCAGGGAATATGTCAGCAGAAAAATGCGGATGGGGTGGCGTTTGCATGGAGATGATCCGGTGCGTGGATGGATTCCCGCCTGCGCGGGATGACCGTTTTAATGCGATTGCCCTACCGCCAAACAAGTGGTCGATGGCTTCACTTCATCTTCACATGCCAAGCATTCAATCCGTGGTACGATTTCAAAAACTTCTCATAAGCCACCGCATCCTGTTCGCTCTCGAAACCACCCACACGCACACGATACCACACCTTATTGTTCACCGGAATGCGCACATATTCGGCGCGGATATTGTTGGCGCGTAGGCGTTTCACCTCCTGTTTCGCGGCGGCCTCGGTCTCCATGGAGATAATGTTCACCACCCAGCGTTGATGCTGCTGTGCGGGCTGATGTGGCGCAGGAGCGGGGGCTGGTTTCGCGGCGGGTTTGGTCGCTGAGGCGGATTTCGGTGCGGTGGCTGCTTTGCTGGGCGGGTGCGGCAACTGTTTTACAGCATGAACAGCATGCACACGATAGCGATTGATCCAGCTGGCCGGCTCACTCCATGGCGAGATTTTTCGCTTGGCCAGTTTCCGTTTGATGGTGCGCATACCCTGTCGGGCGGCATGTTTGTCGGCATAGCCGGTTTTGCGCAGGCGGAACCAGCGCTTGCCATGCACCCGGATCTGCACCGCTTCGGCATCAATGCCGTGCTGCTTCAGGTAAGCCAGCTCCTGACGCGCATCCTTGCGACGCGATACTGAGAGGATGTTCACCGCCCATCCCTTGTCGGCCGAGTGCGTCGGGTGCTGTGACTGCACGTGGCGCGCTGCTTTGCGCACCACGGTGGGTGTCTGTTTTTTCGCTTTGGCTGGTGTGATCACCTGCTTGTTTATCTTGACTGCTGCCGGTTTTACTGCTTGTTTTGCAGGCTGCTGCGGCGTTGTTGCGAGGGCTGTCGCATGCTGTTTGGGTGCTTCATTGCGGTCATTGGCTGTGGCTCGCCACTGATCGCTGCTTCTGCTTGCGACGACTTTGCTCAGTGCATCCAACTGTGCCTGCACCTTCTTAATGCTACGCTTGGCCTCCTGATGATTCTGCTTCATCTGCTGGCGGATCTCCTTGATCTCCAAGGCCATCTTTTGTGGCGCGGCCGCATTCTCGAGCGCTTGCTGCTTCGCCCCCATGGCCATCCAAGCTGCGCCACCGGCCACCAGCAGCGCAATCAATCCGACACTGATGCCCAAGCTGCCGGCTAGATTTATCTTTGATTTCAAGGCTTTGCTCTCCTTCTTGGTAGTCTCTGGTGCGGCAGGCTGTTGTGACGATGGCTTGGGAGATGGTTCCGGCACAACCGATGGCTCCATAGGCATCTGCGCTTGCGGTGCGGGTGAGAAATCCGGTGGTTCCGGCAGTTCATCCAGTAGATCATTATCGAGTTCATCAGCGGGGGTTGGTGCCGGTTCGGGAGTCGGCTCGGGTGTTGGTTCTGGTGCCGGCTCAGCGACAGCTGCTTCATCTGCCGGAGCAGCTTTGGCTGCGTCTGACAATTCCACCGCATCGACATTGTCCCAATCCGAGAGCAGGCTCTCCAGTTCGTCTTCGATCTCATCCGGTGTTTCAAGGTCACTGGATGCGGTAGCATACTCTGATGAGGGCTCCAGCTCATCCAACTCATCGAGAGCCACCTTCTCTTCACCTGCTGGTGTGTCAAATTCATTCAACGCGCCGGGCGCGTCAAAATCGGGCAGATCATCCATGGCAAAGGCATTGTCAAAATCGTCGGCTGCAGCCGCAGCCTCTTCCTCAGCCACAGGGGCATGGGATGGTGTGTCGGAGGAGAGGTCATCCAGTGGAATATCCAGATTATCCAGATCAAGCAAGGCGTCGGAATCAAGCTGCTCCTCTTCCGACTGATGTTGCGCACCCTGCTGTTTGTCGTCACTCATCACCATCTCTCCCCGTTAATAATGATCTGTGGTTGCGATCAATTCTCATGCACCCACATATCTTTCATGCCGTACTGCTGTGCCAATGCATCGCGTCGTCGTTCGGCCGCTGCTCGCGTTTTAAATCCGCTGACGCGCACGCGATACCAGGTCTTCCCGTTGACCTGCGCTGGCGCCACCTCGGCCTTGATGCCTTTGGCCGCGAGTCGATTCAACGCCTTTTGCGCCCCCGCCAGTGAACCGACGGAGATCAGGTTGATCACCCAATGACCGGCCGGCAATGATGCCGAAGTGATTGGCGCGGGCAGTTGCTGGCGATTGGCGGACGGGCTTGTTTGCGTCTGCTGATGTTGTATATGCGCGGCTGCCGCGTGCTTGGTGTGGGGTTGTTTTGTGTGCTGGCTCTGCGTGGCCGATGTTTTCGTTGGCGTGGAGCGGGGTGTGATGGGTGTGATATGAGGTGTTACGGGATGAGCAGGGTGTGTTGTGTCGATGCGCCGGGTCAGGTTGTCTATCCGCTGCTCCAATGCGTGGCGCTGTGCATGCAGTGCGGCCTCCAGCGCATCCACCCGCGCGCTCAGGCGCTGCAGCTGTTCTGTCTGCTCGCCGGAGATGGTCTCCATCGTTGGCGACTCCAGCTCGGAAGGCTGCTCGGTGATCGGTTCGGAGCCGCGATCCCAAAACAGCCAAGCCACAACAAGTACTGCCAAGGCAATCAATATCGGCTTCAGGTAGCCGTCTGATTGCGTCTTTCTCTTTGCAATGCCATCGTCGTGCATCGATGAACCGCTGTCATAATCATCCGTGGATATCGATGGTGAGCCGATCATTGGTTCGCTGCTGCCATCTTCGTCCGGAAACAGATCCGGCATGATTGGTTCGCGCCCTGCGCCTGCTGATGCACCATGATCACGATGACTGCCCATCTTATGCTCCTCCCTTCCTGACGTGCAATGCCCCATGCAGGGACAACGTTTGACAGTGAATTCAATGCCACAGGCGCGATAATGACTTTTTACACGGTCAGCATCAATGAAATCATGCAATGCGGCGAGGTTGCGTGATAGCCTGACGCCGATAGGGTTTCCCGGTCGCGTGGCGGATATTCGATGGACGGGGTGTTGGATTGTAGGCGCCAGTGACATGAAACAAGCTGATTGACCCGGTCGCCATCAACAATCAGCCCACCAATAGACCATAAGAGTGTACACCATGCCACCTACACCGCAGCAGTTGATTGACCTGGTTCAGCAGGGGATTCCCGATGCCGAGGTGCAGGTGCGCCTCTTTTCCGGCGATGATCATTTCGAGATGGATGTCTGCGCGGCCAGCTTTGCCGGCAAATCGCGTGTGGCGCAGCATCAGATGGTCTATGCGGCGCTGGGTGAACAGATGAAGGCGGCGATTCATGCCTTGGCATTGAAGACGTCGATTCCCAAGGAGAAATAGATGAGTAACGATATATTGAAACAGATTGATGAAGCGGTCAAAAGCAATGATGTGCTGCTCTTTATGAAGGGGACACCCGACTTCCCGCAGTGCGGCTTTTCGCAGCGGGTGGTGGCGATTCTGGCCGAGTATGATGTGCCGTTTGCGGCGGTGAATGTGCTGCTCAATGATGCCGTGCGTCAGGGTATCAAGGATTACGCCGACTGGCCGACCATTCCGCAGCTCTATGTGAAGGGCGAGTTTATCGGCGGCTGCGATATTGTCTCGGAGATGCATGAAAACGGCGAGCTGAAAGAATTGCTGGCTGATCTCCAGAAAACAGTGTAAACTGGCCTCTGCGCCGCTTGTCTTGGGCGCGTCAAGTTCACCCCAAAGGATGTCGATGCTGATTCCACTGTCTGCTACTCCATCGCCACTCGGACTATCCCGCCGCCAGCGCGCGCCTGTTGGCACGCTATATCATCATTCCATCGGACTACGCCGTTAATGGAAACCAAGCTCTCCCATAAGCTCGGACAGCGGCTGGCGCTCACACCGCAGTTGACCCAGAGCCTCAAAGTGCTGTCGATGAACTGCATGGAGCTGGAGAACTATCTCGAAGCCTCGCTCGAATCCAACCCGATGCTTGAGATGGATTTCAATGCCGCCTCGCAGAACGATGCGGCGGCCGAGGATCAGGCGCTGGAGGTGGCTGAGCGCGAGCAGTGGAAAGAGGCCGGGGATGACCGCTGGGAGACGATGTTCTCCACAGCGCGGCGCGATAATGCGGCGGATCGTTTCAGCGAGCGCGAGCAGGTCTGGGAGGCGGCGCAGAGTGTGAGTGACTCGCTGCATGAGCAGATCGATCAGCAGCCGATGGACGAACACGAGCGCGAACTGGCGCATATCCTGATCGATTCGCTCGATGATGATGGTTACTTCCGTGTCGATCCGGAGACGTTCGCCCAAGAGATTGCCGATCAGATCAGCACTGATGCCGCCACCGTGGAGCGGGTGCTTGAGACGACCATCCAGCAGCTCGATCCACCGGGGCTGGGCGCACGCGATCTGATCGAGTGCCTGCTGCTGCAGCTCGATGAAAATGAGCCGATCGATGTGGTGGCGATGCGGCTGCTGCTCCATTTCCCCGACGCACTGCAGGAGAGCGACGATGCGCTGGCGAAAAAAGCCGATTGCGATGTCGAGACCATCCGTCTGGCGCGGCAACGCATGCGCCGGCTCGATCCCTTCCCCGGCCACGGCATGCGCGGCGACAGCAACTACTACATCCGGCCGGAGATCATCTTCCGCCGCAACAGCGACAACAAAATCGAGGTGGAAGTCCCCGGCACCGGCGGTCTCGGCCTGCGGCTGAATGAGAAGTGGCAGTCGCACAAATGGCAGGGCAAAGATAAAGAGTTCATGAGCCAGGCGATGAAAGAGGCGAAGTGGCTGCTGCACGCGCTCGACCAGCGCAGCGAGACGCTGATGAAGGTCGCATTGTGTCTGGCAAAACGGCAGCGTGCGTTCCTCGAGTATGGCATCCTCGGTCTGAAACCGCTCACCCTGCAGGATGTGGCGGAGGAGGTGTCGCTGCATGAATCGACCATTTCGCGCGTCACCAATGGCAAATATGCCGACACGCCGATCGGGTTGATTGAATTGCGTCGCTTCTTCTCTGCCGGCTTGCCGACACGCGGCGGCGGGGCGATTTCGGTCTATCGGGTGCAGCAGCGGATCAAGGCGCTGATCGCCTCGGAACCGGCGGCGCGGCCAATCTCCGACCAGGCGATTGCCGACCGCTTGCAGGCGGAGGGGATTGAAATCGCACGCAGAACGGTAGCCAAATACCGTGAACAGTTAGGACTGCCCCCGAGCAGCCAACGGCGGCGTGGCCGTTAATCACGCCACTGGCCGGCACTGCCGGCCGAAAAACTAAAACGGAGGAAGCATATGCAAGTATCCATTACCGGGCGCCATGTGGAGCTCACTGACCCTTTGAAGGCATACGTCAACGACAAGTTGCAACATCTCAAACACTCATTTGATCATGTGGTGGATGTGCATGTTGTCCTGTCGGTGGAGAAGTTCCGCCAGCGTTGCGAGGTCAGCATGCAGGCCAACGGCATCAATATCCACGGCAGCCACGAGACGGAGGATATGTATGCATCCATTGACGGTGTGGTAGATAAACTGAACCGTCAGCTCAAACGCTACCGCGCCAAACTGCGCCGCCATCGCAATGTCGCGCAGCAGCAGGCGCGCGAGATCAAGGTCTCGCACAAGGTGCTCGATATTGCGCCGGATCGTGACGAGCTGGCCGAGGATCACCAGCCGGAGACCGTGCGCCACGAGCAGATCGATGCCAAGCCGATGAGTGTCGATGAGGCGGTCATGCAGCTGGAGCTGGGCAGCCGCGATATTATCTTCTTCACCAATGCGCAGTCCGAGCAGCTCAATGCGGTCTATCGCCGCAAAGATGGCGCGCTCAGCTGGATTGAGCCGGAAGCGGCATAGCACTGCATCCACTGATCATCGGTCGCCCGTTTCGGCGGCGCGGCCGGTGGGTCAAGGAACGTTTGAGAAGGGGAACACTATGGGGCTGTTGACTGCCGAACATATCGAGCTGGATTCACAGGCGTGCAGCAAACGGGCGCTGATCACCGAGCTGGCCAATCTGCTCACCTCCATCGATGCCGATGCGGTGATGGAGGTGGTGATGGCGCGCGAACAGCTCGGCAGTACCGGCATCGGTCACGGGGTGGCCATTCCGCATGGCCGCATGGCCGATCTGCCGACACTGATGCTGGCGCTGGCGCGGCATCGCGAAGGGGTCGATTTCGATGCTATCGATGAGTCGCCGGTGCATATTGTTGTGCTGCTGCTGGTGCCCGACAGTGATGACCGCCAACACCTCGAACTGCTCGCGCAGTTGGCCAGAAGCCTGCAGGACGCATCATTCCGGCAGCAGATTATGCAGGCGGAGAGCCGCGACGCGATTGCCGCCCTCTTTGACGACAAGGTGCATCTGGACTGATGCAGCACTCCCGCAGGATCACGATCCGTGAACTGCTGGAGGCGCAGCAAGAGGCGGCGCAACTGACGCTGGTTGCCGGTGAGGCGGGGCTGGATCGCTACATCGACCACCCGCGCATGCAGAAGCCGTCGCTCGCCTTTGCCGGTTTCATTGAACATCTGAGCGACTATCGCCTGCAGGTGATCGGCGAGACCGAACTCAACTATCTGGCCACCCGCACCCCTGAGGAGCAGCGCGCCGCCGTCGATGCGGTGTTCGACCTGCGCTTTGCCGGTGTGGTGATCACCCGTGGCGCCACACCGCCGGATATTATTCTGCAAGCCGCCGAACGCACCGAGACGCCGCTGATGGTGTCGCAACTCTCCTCCTCTGTATTTATGACCGATGTCATGCTCTTTCTCTCCCATCGCCTCGCCCCCACCACCTATCAGCATGGCGTCTATATGGATATTTTCGGGTTGGGCGTGCTGATCACCGGCGCCAGCGGCATCGGCAAGAGTGAGATCGGGCTGGAGCTGATTTCGCGCGGCCACCGCCTGATCGCCGACGATATGGTGGAATTTTCACGCCAGAGTCAGCAGGTGGTGGTGGGGCGCAGCCCCGATTCACTGCGTTACCACATGGAGATCCGCGGCCTCGGCATCCTCAATATCCGCGACCTCTACGGCGCAGCCGCGATTACCGATACCAAACGGCTCGGCTTGGTGATCGAGCTGGTGCCGTGGGATCATGTGGCGCCGGAGGATCGTGTACTCGGCGAACATAGTGAGACGGCGATTCTTGATGTCAAAATCCCTCGCGTACCGGTGCCGATCCGCTCCGGTCGCTCGCTGGCGGTGTTGGTCGAGGTTGCCACGCGC
Source organism: Mariprofundaceae bacterium (assembly GCA_027018975.1). Classification (GTDB taxonomy): domain Bacteria; phylum Pseudomonadota; class Zetaproteobacteria; order Mariprofundales; family Mariprofundaceae; genus Mariprofundus. The sequence continues at coordinate 12,721 of JALUXN010000128.1, forward strand.
AATCAGCTGCTCAAGCAGCGCGGTATCCACAGCGGCGAGGCGTTTGTGCAGTCATTGCAGGCGCGCATCGAGAAAAATCAGTGAGGCGTTCTGTGTGGCAGGTTCATTGCGTAAAAAACAAAACGGTCATTCCCGAGTGTGTTATCGGGAATCCACGTCGCGATGGATCCCCGATAGAGACACTCGGGGATGACGTGATCGTTGTTTCTAAAGGGATGCGAACAACTCGATTGCTCTCTTCTATTGTGGTGAGTTCTAATGTTATTTATTAGCGGTCTCTCCGGTGCGGGCAAGAGTACGGTGCTGCATGCGCTGGAGGATGCCGGCTATTTCTGTACCGACAATTTGCCGCTGGAGATGCTGCGCGACTGGGCGGAGCATATGCAGACGCGCCAGCAGCCGGCGGCGGTTTGTCTCGATATGCGCAGTGGCTTCACCGCCCGCGCCATCAAGGCGGTGATTGAGGATGAGCTGATTTCGCCCGACTGGCAGCTGCTCTTTGTCGAGGCCAGCGATGCGGTGCTGCAGCGCAGATTTTCCACTGTGCGCCGCCGCCATCCCTATCTTGATCATGAAGGGTTGATGGCCTCGATTCGCTTGGAGCGGGAGAGCCTGCTGCCGATCCGCGCCATGGCCGATTTTATCCTCGACAGCAGTGAGTTGACCCCCTACCAGCTGGCCGAGCGTGTCGATCAATTTCTGCGCGGCAGTAAACCGTTCGAGGTGGCCTGTCAGGTGATCTCCTTCAGCTACAAATACGGCCTGCCGGAGCAGGCCGATAGCGTGTTTGACATGCGTTTTCTGCCCAACCCCCACTATATCGGCGAGATGGTGCAGATGACCGGCCGCGACAACGCGGTGATCGCTTATCTGCGCAGCCACGACGAGGTGTTGCAGACCGAGCAGCATCTGCAGCGCTGGCTGCACTTCATCTGGCCACAGCTGCGCAAGGAGCGCAAAGCCTATTTCACCATCGCCTTCGGCTGCAGCGGCGGCCGTCACCGCTCGGTCTATATGGCCGAACAGACCGCCCGCTGGCTGACCCAGAAAGGACTGGCGCAGCCCACTGTGCTGCACCGCGAGCTGGCCAGACTGGAGGCGGCGTCGGAAGAGGCACAGCCATGATCGGCATGGTGCTGATCGGCCACGCCCGTATCGCCAGCGAGATGCTCAATGCGCTGCAGTATATTGTCGGGGAGCAGCCGCTCATCCAAGTGGTGGATGTGGACGACCATCTCTCGCCGGAACTGCTGAGCACGCGGATCAACCAGGCGGTCACGCGTTGCAATACCGGCGATGGCGTACTGATTTTGGCCGATATGTTTGGCGGCACACCCTGCAATGTTGCCATCGGCTGTTTGGAAGCCGGGCGCGTGGAGGTGATCTCCGGCTTCAATCTCCCCCTGCTCATCAAGGCAGCCAGTGAACGCAAAGCCACCACCGACTTGGCTCAGTTTGCCAAGCAGGTGAGTCAAGCCGGTCGGCACTATATCCAAACCGCCTCGC
>JALUXN010000129.1 GCA_027018975.1 Mariprofundaceae bacterium
ACAGCTGGTGCGCGACGGCATCCTCACCCTGCCCGAACTGCTGGCCAAAATGACCTGCAATCCGGCCAAGCTCCTAGAACTTGATGCCGGCAGTCTGAGCGAAGGTGCGCGCGCCGACATCACCATGTTTGACCCCGAAGCAGAGTGGCAGGTCGATCGCAACGCCCTCGTCTCCAAAGGCAAAAACACCCCTTGGCATGGCAAAACCATGACCGGCCAAGTCACCCACACCATCCACGCCGGGCGTGTGGTCTATAGGGATGGTAAGATTTTTTAGGGATAAGTGAATAAAATAGTCCATTCCCACGCCCTCGCCGTCATTCCCGCGCAGGAGGGAATCCATCTATGCACCGAATCACTGTTTTACAAACTGAACCCCATCCGCGTTCAGCTGCCACATCAAGCCATCACACCTCAAGGTGTTCGAGTTTATCCAACTCCATACAAACCTGCCTGTCGTTGGCAATCTCAGCCAGTGGCTGACTCAACATAGCGGCGAAGCTTGGGTGCGGCAGGGCGATGGCGGCATCTTCGTGGCCGTGGCCGGCGCGGATGGCCAGCAGGTCGGCCAGATAGACCGCCAGTAGTTCGGCACGGATCGATTCCGGCAGCGTCGCCGCATCACTGTAGGCCGGCTCGTGGTGCAGCTCGATGCCCTGCTCCACTGTGCGCGGCAGTTGCCAGTGACGCGCCACCAGCCGCCCCATATCGACATGCGAGCAGGAGAAGCGCGCCTGCTCATAGACGAGGTGGCCGGTCTCGTAGTCCAGTGTGGCCGGCTGCATGAATTCGGGGATCAGATTGAAGCCCATGCGGCCGATATCGTGAAACAGCCCCAGCGTGCCGGCCAGATGGGCATCGCAATCGGGGATGAAGCGGGCGATCACCTCCGCCAACACCGAAACGGCGATGCCATGTTTCCACAACACCTTGAGATCATAGACCTTGCCGGCGTTGGCTGCAGGCGAGCCGAAGGCGTGACGCGCCACAATGCCGCGTGTCATCGAGTGGCCGATACGGGCGATAGCACGATCGACATCGACAATTTCGACCAGCACCATGCCGCCGCAGTTGGCCGCCTTCAAGACCGCAGCCGAGAGTACCGGATCGGTCTTGATAATCTCCGCCAGCTGATGGCTCGATGCGCCCGACTGCGTCGCCGCCTGAAATTGATTCCAGACCACCGACGGCAGCTCCAGATTGCGGATACTCTGCTGATAGAGGGTCAAGCGCGCCGGCGATGGCTCCGTCGGCTGCACCGTTTCGATGGGCAGCTCGCCCCAGTCCAATTCAAACATCGCATCTCCTCCCTGAGGTAACTGTTCAGCTCATCCCACGGTAACCATGGGCGATCTGAACAGTTCCAGCATGCTTATTACTCTTACAGCCGAATGATATGCTCGCGATCGGGGCCGGTGGAGAGCATCGTGACCGGTGCGCCGCAGACTGCCTCGATTCGTTTGAGTAGCGCCACGGCGTTGGCCGGCAGCTGATCGAGCGAGGTGGCGCCGAAGGTGGAGCTTTGCCAGCCGGGCAGGGTCTCGTAGATCGGCGTGACGCGCTCCAACTGACTGCAGCAGGCGGGGATCGATGCCAAACGCTCGCCATCCAGCTCATAGCCGACGCAGACTTTGACTTCGTCGAGCCCATCGAGCACATCGAGTTTGGTGATCGCCAAGCCGGTGACGCCGTTGATGCGCACTGCATGCTGCACCACCGGGCCATCGAACCAGCCGGTGCGGCGTGGGCGGCCGGTGGTCGCGCCGAACTCCTGCCCGCGCTCCGCCATATGCTTGCCGGAGGGGCAATCCATGCCATCCGCATTGTAGAGCTCGGTCGGGAAGGGGCCGGCGCCGACGCGCGTGGTGTAGGCTTTGCAGATGCCCAGCACTTCATCAACCTGACCGGGGCCGACACCGAGCCCAGCCAGTGCCGCACCAGCCACCGTGTTCGAGGAGGTGACAAAGGGATAAGTGCCGTGATCGACATCGAGCATCGAGCCCTGCGCCCCCTCATAGAGCACGCTATCCCCCGCCTGAATATGGCGCTGCAGCATCAGCGGTACATCCGCTGCCAGCGGCAACAGCCGCGCCTTGGCCAGCGCCAGCGCCTCATCAACCGCAGCCCGATCCACCGGTTTGGCGCCGAGATGTTGGGTGAGCATGAAATTGACATAGTCGAGATTGCTGTCGATGCGTGCATCCAGTCCATCGGCGGCGAGATCGATCAGGCGAATGCCGCGCCGCGCTGTCTTATCCTCATAGCAGGGGCCGATCCCCTTGCCCGTCGTACCGATCTTTGCCTTGCCTTTGGCCGCTTCGCGCGCTGCATCGAGATCGCGGTGGTAGGGGAGAATCAGCTGGCAGCGGTCGGAGATATGCAGCCGCTCGGCCACCGGAATACCGGCGGCGATCAACATATCCATCTCCTCCACCAAGCGGAATGGATCGACCACCGTACCGTTGCCGATCAGGCAGTGAGTCTGATCATGCAGAATGCCGGACGGGATATGGTTGAGCACCGTCTTCTGATCGCCGATCACCAGCGTGTGGCCAGCA
>JALUXN010000130.1 GCA_027018975.1 Mariprofundaceae bacterium
AAGGCACAGGTGGTGACCAGCAGCCGCCGCTGGGAGCAGCATGGCATTGCGCGCACGGTGCTGCTGATGTGGCAGCTGCGGCTGCTCTACTGGCTGGGCGTGTCGCCGGCGCGCTTGGCCGAGCGCTATCGGTTGGCACGGTGAGTGTTGTGAAACTTCAACATATTCATGTGATCATCATGTGCAAAGCACCGGTGGCAGGGCAGGTGAAGACGCGGCTGATGTGCCGCTACAGTGCCGAGGAGGCGGCGTCGCTGCACCGGGCGATGGCGGAACGGGTCATCGCGCGCGCCAAGCGGCTGTTTACCCATGTCATCATCGCGGCGGATGATCCTGCGCACCCTTTTTTTGCGGCGTTTGGGTTGCCGTTGCGCGCGCAGGGGGAGGGTGATCTCGGTGTGCGCATGCAGCGCCAGATCGATGCGCCCTTTGCTGCCGGCGCGAAAGGCGTATTGCTGCTCGGTACCGACTCACCCCACATGGCTGATGCGCGATTGATCGAGGCGGCGGCAGCGCTGGATGCCGCCGATGTGGTGCTGGGGCCGGTGGAGGATGGTGGCTACGATCTGATTGCACTGGCGGCGGCGCACAATATTTTTGACGGTGTGGCGTGGTCATCGGCTGATGTGCTGCGCCGGAGCGTGGCCAATGCTGAGCGCCAGGGGCTGCGTGTGGCGCTATTGTCGGAGAGTTTCGATGTCGATACACCGGCCGATCTCGATCGAGCCCGGGATTGCATTTCAATGCGCGAATCATAGTGTCGCAACATCGATTTTGATGGAGAGGATGATATGCTGAACAAAGTGATGTTGATTGGGAATCTCGGCGCTGATCCGGAGACGCGCTTCACGCAGGACGGGACTTGCGTTTGCAATGTGCGTTTGGCGACCACAGAAAAATTCAAGAATCGCAATGGCGAGCAGCAGGAACGTACCGAGTGGCACCGTGTGGTGATGTGGGGACGCTTGGGTGAGATTGCCAATCAGTATTTGAGCAAGGGCTCGCGTATCTATGTCGAGGGAAAGATCGAGACGCGCAAATGGCAGGATCGCGATGGTAACGATCGCTACACCACCGAAATCCGTGCCAATGAGATGAAGATGTTGGGCGGTGGTGGTGCCTCCGCAGGTCGCGGAGATTTTGGCGCCCAATCCGCGCAACCGGCCGCGCAGCCGCAGGGCGGCAGTTTTCCAACTCAGGGTGGCGGCGGTGCGGCACCGGCCAGTGATCCGTTTGCCAACACACCCGATTTTCCCAATGCCCCTGTGGATGATGATATTCCGTTTTGAAACCCTTCATGTAAATCGATGGATGCCATGCTGAACTACGGTGCATTGTGGCGTTGATCGCCTGTCACGATTGTGATCTGCTGCACCATTATCAGCCTCTGGCGAATGGGGAGAAGGCATATTGCCGGCGCTGTGGTGCGCTACTCTATCAGCAGCGGCGTGATGCGCTGCCTCACGCATTGGCGCTGACCCTGACGGCGCTGTTGGCATTCCTGCTGGCGCAGGCGTTTCCATTGTTGTCGCTCGAGTTTGCCGGTCGTGTTGAACAAACATATCTGATCTCCGGCGTGTGGGCGCTTTACCAGCATGGCATGGGCGTGTTGGCGGGGTTGGTGCTGTGGACATCGCTGCTCAGTCCGCTGCTGGTGATGGCGGGGGTGCTCTATCTATTGCTGCCGCGCTATGTGGGCTGGCAGCCGAAGTATCTGGCAGTGGTGTATCGATCGATCCGTTTTCTACGCCACTGGAGTATGCTGGCGGTGCTGATGCTGGGCGTGTTGATTGCCTTCGTGAAACTGCAGGATCTGGCCGATGTCATTCCGGGTCTCTCGCTGGCGCTCTTCGCTGTGGCGTTGATCGCCTATTCAGCCGCGTTGGTGCAGTTTGATGCTTATCCATGCTGGCCTGTGCAGCAAGAGATCGATTCGCCTGTATCACCCGCAACAACGGCCAGAGCGAGCGGCTTGATCGCTTGTCACACCTGTCGGCTGCTGGTGCCTCGATGTGATGCGGGTGCACGCTGCCCGCGCTGTCGGAGTGCGCTGTATAGCCGTCATGCGGAGAGTGTCAGTCACACTTGGGCACTGCTCTGCACGGCAGCGCTGTTATTGATTCCGGCCAACTGCTATCCGGTGATGACGGTAATCCAGTTCGGCCGCGGCGAGCCCTCGACGATTCTCGGCGGCGTGCTGCATCTGATGGATAGTGGTATGTGGGGGCTGGCGCTGATCGTGCTGTTTGCCAGTGTGGTGGTGCCGGTGGCCAAGCTGGGGACGCTGGCGCTGCTGCTAATATCGACAACGCGGGGTTCGAGCTGGCGTCCAGCGGATCGGACACGCCTCTATCGGATCACCGAGGTGATCGGGGCATGGTCGATGGTCGATATCTATGTGGTAGCGATCCTCACGGCGCTGGTGCAGATGGCGGCGCTGGCCACCATCGAGCCGGGTGTCGGCGCGATCTTTTTTGGCGGTGCAGTGGTGGTGACGATGCTGGCAGCGCAACGCTTTGATCCGCGTTTGATCTGGGATCGCCTGCCGCAACGCGAGGTGAGTGCGCAGGCTGGGGCAGGGGAGCTGCAACATGCCGGATGAGGCGGCAACGCCGGAGGTTCGCAAATCGGGTCTGTCGCTGATCTGGTTGTTGCCGTTGTTGACACTGCTGGTTGGTGCCTGGTTGGCGGTGAAGACGATCACTGAACAGGGGCCGGTCATTACCATCACATTTGTCAATGCCGAGGGTGTTGAGGCCGGAAAAACCAAAATCAAATACAAGGATATCGACCTCGGTGTGGTGACTGCTGTGCGCTTCAGTCACGACAGCTCGCATGTGGAGTTGACCGCCAGGATGGATAAAGAGGCGGCGCAGTTTTTGCGACGCAACACGCAGTTCTGGGTGGTGAAACCGAAGTTGACGCTGCGCGGCGTCTCCGGTCTGGGGACGCTGGTCTCCGGCTCCTATATCGAGATGTCGCCCGGTCAGGGCGATGCGTGGCGGCGTTTTGAGGGGCTGGAGGATGCACCGGTGGTGCAGACCGATACGCGCGGACGTGAAATCATCCTGATGAGCCACCATCTCGGTTCGATTGAGGTGGGTTCACCGCTCTACTATCAGGGGATTCTGGCCGGTGAGGTGCTCGGCTATACGTTGAGCAACGACAAGCAGAGCGTGTTTGTGAATGCGTTTGTGAAGGCGCCCTACGACCAGTTGGTGAACAGCTCATCCAGATTCTGGAATGCCAGTGGTATCGATGTGGCGATGAGTACCGACGGCATCCATGTGAAGGCGGAGTCGCTACTCTCGATGATGCTTGGCGGTATCGCTTTCGAGACACCCGATCCGCAGCTCGATGATGGTGCGGCAGCCGATGGCTTGATCTACACCCTCTATGATAGCCATCGCCAAATCGAGGATGAGCTCTATACCAAAAA
>JALUXN010000131.1 GCA_027018975.1 Mariprofundaceae bacterium
GTTCGGTGCGCGGTCTGGAGGCGGGTGCGCCAGTGGAGTTGAATGGTATCAAGATCGGCGAGGTGAAGGCGGTGAATCTGGAGTTCGATGTCGATCGAGCCGCGTTTCGGGTGCCGGTGGTGTTGGAGATCGAGCCGGAGCGGGTGACGATCAAGTCGTCTGATCGCCAGCGGACGCAGTATGAGATGCTGCAGATGTTGATCCAGCATGGACTACGGGCGCGACTGCAGAGTGGCAGTATGTTGACCGGCAAGCTCTATGTGGAGATGGGGATGTTTCCCAGATCGCCGATTCATCTGATGGGGGATAGCGGCGCCTATCCGGAGTTGCCGACCATTCCGAGCGATATGGCGTCGATCAGTGAGTCGGTCAAACATATCCTCGCCAAGCTGGATAAGGTGCAGATCGGCGCGATCGGAGATGACCTCGATGCCTCGTTGAAGCAGATGCACCACACGCTGGCACAATTCTCTGCAATATTGGCTAAAATTGATCCGCATACCGAGCCGATTGCGCAGCAGTTGCAGCAGAGCTTGACGGTCGGCCATCAGGCACTGGCGGAGTTTCAACAGACACTGCAACAGCTGCAGCCGCTGCTCGATCGTGACTCGCCGCTGCAATACCGCTTTGTGGAGATGAACCGCGAATTGTCGGCGATGGCGCGGGCGGTGCGGGCGCTGGTGGAGATGCTCGAGCAGGATCCGAATGCGCTGCTGGTGGGCAAACGCAAACGACAGGGGGCGGCTGATGGACGGTAGATTGCAGCGGTGCAGAGGTGGGTGGCGTTGGATGGTGGTTGCGCTGTTACTGGTCGGTGGTTGTAGCAGTGCGCAGACCCGCTACTACTTGTTGAGCGCCATGCCGCACCCGGAGCCGGCACAGCGCGCAGTGTCACAGGCCTCACCCATGCACCTTGAAATCGCCGCCATCCAGCTGCCACCCTATCTGGATCGTCAGCAGTTGGTCACGCGGGAGCGTGACCACCAGATCGCTATTGCGCATACGGATCTCTGGGGCGGCCATCTGCGCCGCAATATTGCCCGTGTCATGGCTGAGAATCTGGCGCAGCTGAGCGGTTGGCAGGTGTCGATCGCACCGCATGCTGCGGGCAGTCGTATTGATGTGCAGTTGCAGCTGGAGATCCAGAGCTTTGAACGGCAGAGCGATGGTCGGGTGCGGCTACATGGATCGTGGCAACTGGTTGATGTGCGCCGGAATGCAGTGCGAAAACCTGCGATGGATAGGGTTCACAGCGGTGAACGACACGATGTTGATCTGTATAGCGGGGAGGTTCGCGATGCGGCGGGGCAGGTGGCGGCGATGAGCGCGCTGCTGGCCACATTGAGTCATCGTATTGCCTCGGCATTGCCGGCCATGCGGAGTGCGCAGCCGTGAACTATGCGCTGCCTCTGTTGCTGCTTGGCGGCGCTATCGGTGTCGGCAGCGGTGTGCGGGCGGCGGAAGTGGTTGACGATTCGCTGGCGCGTGGTGCCGCATTGATGCAGCAGGTGGAGCAGGCGCAGCAGCAGTATCCTTACATCTACACCGAGCAGACGATGATTCTCACCGATGCGGCGGGACATCGCGATGTGCGCCAGCTGCGCCATTACTACCGCGTGGATACAGCGGGTCACAGTCGCTCGCTGCTGATTTTTGATGCGCCAAAGGCGGTGCGCGGCACAGCGTTGCTGGCCATCGACGGGGTGGGGATGGGGCAGTACATTGGCCTCTATCTGCCGGCGCTGCGGCGGATCACACGGCTGAATCGTGATCATAGTCGCAGCAGCTATTTCCTCGGCAGTGATTTCAGTGCCGATGATCTGTTGCCCGAGCGGGTGGGGGATTATCGCTACCGGCGGCAGCCGGATATGCGTATCGGCTCGCGTCTCTACGCGGTGGTCGATGCGCGGCCGAAATCGCTGGCTGTGGAGCAAGCTACCGGCAATAGTCGGCGGCGTCTGTTTGTTCACCTCACTGGCCACTACATTGTGCGTATCGATTTTTTTGATCGCCACGGGTTGCTCTATAAACGCGAAACGCGCCACGATTTTCACCGCTTTAACAGTACCATGTGGCGCAGCAATATGCTCTATATGCGTAATTTCCGCGAACAACACGCTACGCTGATCAAGGTGCAGCGGCGCATTTTTTCGCGCGATTATGTGCCGGCGGAGATGTTTACTCCGGCATGGCTGGGGGAGCACTTGCGCTTCGGCCATGTCGAGCCGGTGCATCAATCGGCTGACAGTGCCTCGGAGCCATCGGCTCAGGTTGCGGCAGGGGGGAGCTAGCGATGTTTCAGCGGATTTTGAATTGCATGGTGCTGGTGGGTATTCGCCATCCTTATCGCGTTGGCTTGTTGCTGCTTGCGATCACTCTGTTCAGTGCAGTGGGCATGCAGCAGCTGCGCATCGATACCAGCTTCGACAACCTGATTGCCGGCAGCGACAGTGAGCGGGCGGCCTATGAACAGGCCAAGCAGACCTTCGGTTCGGATCATCGTACTATCGTCTATGTGCGCGATGCCAAGCTCTGGCAGCCCGCCAAGCTGGCGCAGTTGGAGTCGTTGCATCATGCCTTGGCGGGCTTGGATGTTGTGTCGCGGGTGGATGACTTGTTCACGCTGCAGAGCGTGCGCGAGCGTGACGGCTCGATGGTCACACGGTTATTGATGCCGGAGGCACCCAAAGAGCAGGAAGAGGCTGATGCAATACGTGAAGATGCATTATCCAATCCATTGATTCAGAAAAACTTTATTTCTGATGATGGCCAGGCGGTGGCGATTGTTCTGACGCTCTCCAACAAGCATGAAATCGCCGATTTCAATCAGCACGCCTACCGCGCATTGCAGCAGGTGTTATCCGCCTATCAAGGCCGGTTCGGGCAGCTGTTTCAGCTGGGGGCGCCGCGGATTCATGCCGAGATGAATCGTCTGCTGCTGCATGACATGGTGTTGCTCGGGCCATTGTCGGTGCTGGTGTTGTTGATCACGATGTTGCTCTTTTTGCGTCACTGGATGGCGGCGCTGCTGCCGCTATTGACCTCTTTGCTGGCGCTGGTCTGGGCATTCGGGCTGATGGGGTGGTTGGGGATTCCGATCAATATCCTTACCGCGATGCTCCCCTCATTGATAGTGGTGATCGGCTCGACCGAAGATACCCATCTGATCGCCAACTATTTCCACGCCATTGATGAGTGCGGTGGCGATCGCGAGGCGGCCGCGACGTTGACCATGCGCTTGATGGGCTTGCCGCTGCTGCTGACCATCCTGACCACCGCGTTCGGCTTTGCCAGTAACATGTTCAGCGCTCTGGGGCTGATTCAGGATTTTGCTGTTGCGGCCACCATTGCGATCTTGGCCAACGGGGTGATCACAGTGGTGCTGGTGCCGATGCTGTTGCGCTATTGCGGGGCGCACTGCTCGCCGCTCAAGAGCCGGGCTTGGCAACAGAGCGTCACGGCGCGCTGTGTGCAGCGTCTGTCGCAGCTTAGCCATCGTCAGCAGAACGGGCTGCTCCTGCTTACTTTTCTGGTCAGCCTCATCTTTGTCTATCAGGCGGCAAAACTGCATGTGAGCAATGATCCGCTCTCCTATTTTCATGACGATATGCCGTTGATTCAGGATGCGCACACGCTGCACCGCGATCTGGCCGGTATGAAGGTCTTTTTTATCACCCTAGAGATGGATGACGAAGATGCCTTCAAACAGCCGCGTAATCTGCGCAAACTGGTGGCGATTCAGGATTTTCTCCGCAAACAGGGGGTGTATGACAACAGCATCTCACTGGCCGACTTTGTGGAGCTGCTCAATCAGGAGTTTCATCACGGCAGTCCCAGCTATCATGAGTTGCCGCGTCAGCGCGAGACGGTGGCGCAGTATCTATTACTGCTGCATCGCAGTGTTGTGTCGAGTTATGTGAGTCACGATTATCGCCGTGCCAATATCGTTGTGCGCCACAATATCAGCGATTCGGCACTGCTCAACCGCAACATCCGGGAGCTGAAAACGGCGGTGCAGGATATTGCCGGCAGCCGCGCGCGGGTCGCGGTGACAGGTGAAAACCTGATGATCAATGCGGCCACGGACAATCTGATGGTGGCGCAGGTGAAATCGCTGTTGGTGCTGGTGGTGGTGATCTTTTTGTTGATGTCGCTGCTCTTCACCTCTTTCAAGGGGGGATTGGTCTCCTTGTTGCCGACGCTGTTGCCGATTGTGATGATGTTCGGGCTGATGGGGTGGTGCGGTATTGCGCTTAATCCCGGTACGGCGATGGTGGCGGTGATTGCCATCGGTATCGCCATCGATGGCTCGATTCATCTCTTCAGCCGCTACAATGATTGCAGCCGGCAGTGTGGTGACGCACCCACCGCTGTGCGTGAAACGGTGCGTCAGGAGGCGATGCCGATGATCACCACGGCGATTGCGCTGGCGCTTGGTTTCGCCATTCTGCTCTTTTCTGACTTCGCGCTGATCGCCCAGTTTGGCGCCCTGTCGGCAGCGACCATGCTGTTTGCGTTATATGCCAATCTGCTGGTTACACCGATGGTGATGGCGCGGGTGCGGTTGGTCGGCTTGTATCAGATTCTGAGTATGACGCTGACCCGCGATGCGGTGAAAAACAGTCTGTTGTTCAATGGAATGAGCGATTATCAAGTGCGCAAGGCGATTCTTATTTCCGAAGCGCGCAGTTATGACGCCGGTGAATTGCTGGTTGAGCAGGGCAGTGTCGGGCGTAAGATGTTTCTGATTCTCTCGGGTGAGGTGGAGGTGGTGCGGCGCGTGCATGGCGAGCAAAAGCATCTGGTGAATTTGGCACCCGGTGAAGTCTTTGGCGAGATTGGTTACGTGCGCGAGGTTAAGCGGTCTGCCGATATTCGTGCGCTGACGCCGGTGGAGGTGATCTGCTTCGATCGTCAGCGGATGCGCGCCGATTTGAAGTTTTTCCCGCACATTGTGGCGAAGCTCAATTTCAATATCAGCCTGATCCTCGGTGCCCATCTGGAAGAGATTCAGACACGTCTGGAGGGGCAGTTGAGCGAGCGGGAAGCAGGTGGTTCGTAATGGCACAGCAATCGAAAAGCAAGGCGGCGCGAAAAACGGCAGCGTGGTATCAGCGCCATGCCAATGATCCGCACGTCAAACGGGCGCAGCGTGAGGGGAAACGTTCGCGGGCGGCATTCAAACTGACGGAGATTCTCGATCAGCAACAGCTGCGCGTGAAGCGCGGCAGTGTAGTGATCGATCTCGGTTGTGCGCCCGGCTCGTGGAGCGTGGAGCTGGCGCAGCGTGTGGGGCGCGAGGGGCTGGTGATCGGTATCGATCTGCTGCCGCTCGACCCGATCTCAGGGGTGACGCTGATTCAGGGAGATTTCAACACGCCCGCCGGTCAGCAGCAGCTGGCCGATGCACTGCAGGGGCGGGCGGTGGATCTGGTGGTCTCTGACATGGCGCCGGAGATGAGCGGTAACAAGTTGGTCGATCAGATGCGCATGATCGGGCTGAATGAGATGACATTGGCATTTGCCGGTCAGCATCTGCGCCTCGGCGGTGATCTGTTGATGAAGACTTTTATGGGTGAGGGCTACGACCAATTTCGTCGTCAGCTCGGGGCGACGTTTCAGCGCGTGAAAAATATCAAGCCAGCCGCCAGCCGCAAAAGTTCGGCGGAGTTTTTTCTGCTGGCGCGCCATTTCAAAGGGTGTGGCGACGATTGATTTGCCGTTTGGAGGATGTACCTTGCGCGTGACCAAGTTTCAGTATGTGACTGAATGGTGACCAAACAACAGAGCAGGAGCAGACCAAGATGAGTATCGAAGATCGTATTTCCGGATTCCGCACGCGCGCCGAGGATTTCACTGCGCGCCTCGATGCGCTGCGGAGGTCACTTTGACGTTGATGCCAAAGAGGAGGATCTGCGCGAGCTGAATGCGCGCATCGAAGATCCGACGCTGTGGGACAAGCCGGAGGCGGCACAGCACTTGATGCAGGAGCGGGCGCGCGTCGAGAAGTTGCTGAAAGATTACCAGCAGGCGGCGTCCGATCTCGATGATGCGACCACCCTCTTCGAGATGGGCGCGGAGGAGCAGGATCAGGAGTCGCAGCTGGAGGGGGTCGAGCTGCTCGATGCGGTGCAGACGCAGATCGAGGCGCTGGAGTTGGCGCAGATGCTCGGCGGCGAGACCGATATGGAGTCCGCCTTCCTCGATATCAATGCCGGCTCCGGTGGTACCGAGGCGCAGGATTGGGCGGAGATGCTGCTGCGCATGTATCTGCGCTGGGCCGAGCGCAAGGGTTTCAAAACTGAGCTGATGGAGTGCACCGCAGGCGAGGAGGCGGGGATCAAGTCGGCGACGGTGTCGATCAAGGGCGATTATGCCTATGGTTTTCTCAAGGCGGAGATCGGTGTGCACCGGCTGGTGCGCAAGTCGCCATTCGATTCGGGCAACCGCCGCCACACTTCGTTCGCCTCCGTTTTTGCCTTCCCCGATATTGACCGCGACATCGACATCGAGATCAATCCGGCCGATGTGCGGGTCGATACCTATCGCGCCTCCGGTGCCGGCGGCCAGCATGTCAACAAGACTGATTCGGCAGTGCGTATGACCCATATCCCGACCGGGGTGGTGGTGCAGTGCCAGAATGACCGTTCACAGCACAAAAACCGCGACGCCTGCTGGAAGATGCTCAAGGCGCGCCTCTACGAGCTGGAGATTGAGAAGCAGAAGGCCGAAAAGCAGGGCTTGGAGGAGACCAAGACCGATATTGGCTGGGGGCACCAGATCCGCTCCTATGTGCTGGATCAGTCGCGTATCAAAGACCTGCGCACCGGCATGGAGACCGGCAATACGCAGGCGTTTCTCGATGGCGATATCGATGCCTTTATTCAAGCGCAGTTGATGGGGATCAAGCGCGGTGACAGCGAGGCGGCGTAGTATATCTGTGCTGCGATAGCCGAGGTTAACTGTGCTTCGACCGCCACTGTTCGGCAATGGCGAGGCAGATGCGATTCATCTCTTCGGCGCGGGCGTGGCTGCCGGCTTCGTTGTAGCAGCGCAGCTCCGGCGCATTGCCGGATGGTCGCAGGTGGGCAATCTCTCCGCTGGCGAAGGTGATGCGCACACCATCGGTGTGATCGATGCCGGTCACGGCTCCGAATTGCTCTCCAAACAGCTGTTCGGCAGCAGCGATATTGGCACTGTGATCGCTGCTGTGTAGCGCCGACAGCTGTGCCTGACTCAATGATGTCGGGAAGTTTTTCAATCGTCCGCTGTAGGTGAAGCGCTGCGGTAGTGTCTCTATCAGTTGGCTGATTGGCAGGGACTTTTGTTTGGCCAGTAGCAGGATAGCCAGCGGAACAATGACTGCATCCCGGGTGGGCAGTGGATCGAGGCTGTGCCCATGCAGGGTGAGGGGGGTGGCGGTTAGAAAGCCTCCGTTCGCTTCATAGCCGACAACTGCATCATGGCCGGCTGCCAGCGCCTGTGCCATCGCCTCAATGACATAGGGTGAGCCGATGCGGGTGCGTTTGATCTGTTGAAACCAACCACACAGCTCCACAGCGCTATTGCAGCTCACCGGGGTGGCGATGACTTGCGCCTGAAGGTAGCGGGCGCAGAGGATGCCGGCGACATCACCGCGCAGCCAACAGCCATGCTCATCGCTGATGAGCGGGCGATCGCCATCACCGTCGGCTGAAATGATCGCGTCGAAATGGTGCGCTTCGCTCCACTGGCGAGCCAGTGCAACATCTTCATCGCGAATCGCTTCGGTATCGACTGGGATAAACGTTTCCGAGCGCCCCAGCGGTGTGACATCCGCACCGAGGTGACGAAAAATATCCACCAGCAGATCGCGGGCTACAGAGGAGTGTTGATAGACTCCGAGCTGGAAACCGCTGAGGGGTTGATCGGGGCAGCAGTCCGTGTAGCGCCTTTGGTAGTGTGTTGCCGCGGCAGGCTCAATCGGCGGCAGTGTGTATGGGGTGGCTGCTTGCCCGTTGTCGCCGAACATGTCGTCGGGAATCTTGACGCGCTGACTGGTGATATGCGCTTCATCGTCTTTGAGGATTTCGCCGTCAGGCCTGTAGAACTTGATGCCATTGCGATCGTCGGGGATGTGGCTACCGGTCACCATGATCGCAGCGATACCCTGCGCCATGGCGTAGGCGGCAACAGCCGGTGTCGGGATAAAGCCGCAGTTCAACGGCCGCAAGCCCGCCGCTTCGATGGCCATGGCAACAGCAGCCATGATGCGTGGTGTGCTGGGGCGGAAATCGCCGGCGATGGCTACAGTATCGCCATGGGCGACCATCTCCCGCTGCTGGAGCGATTGGAGGAAGGCGAGGGTGTAGGCGTAGCAGACGCGATCGCCCATGGCATCGGCCAATCCGCGTGCACCGCTGGTGCCGAATTTGACGCCGCTCTGCTGCATGAGTGTGCCAATTTGAATCTGTTCACCGCACATACGTTTACCACCCTTCGTCGATATAGGCATCTTCCGGCTCGGCTCGCAGCAGCGCCTTGGCGACAATCTCTTCTACCTCTTGAACGACATAGGCTTCGCCCGGCGCAATCAAGATGCAGCGCATTTGCTGCCCATTTTGCAGCGTCTGTTGCCCGAGATCTTTCTGTTTGAAGCCGTGTCCGAGCTCCAACATCGTGCCATATTGCGCCGTTAAAAAGCGCCCATCGCCGACATGAGCCAGCTGCTCTGCGCGATCGATCGGTTCACCCACGACGGTGAAATCACGCCGCCGCCCAACACCCAGATGGCCGACGGAGACCTCGCCTGTTGCCATGCCGGCGCGGAATATCAGTGCAGATCCATCGGCGCCCTTGAGCGCCAGTTTTTTCGCTCCAGCGAGGATTGCGATACCGGCCTTCGCAGCTTGGTTTTCGTGACATTTCAGGTCAAATGGGTGGTTGAAGACAATGATCATGCGGGCGCCGCTAACCTGTACGACATGGCCGCCAAAACTGCTGGCAATCTGATAGAAGAGATTGAAGCAGCGATTCAACAACGCAATGCAGTCGGCCTGCTCGTTGGTCTTCAGGTATCCCTCGAAGTCGATCATCTCAACGGCCAGGACACTGATCTCGCGAGTGATATGCTCATGGGTGCGAGTGAGCCGGTCATACTCATCGGCGACCAGCTGGGGCTTTTGATAGCCGCCATAGAGGTCAAATACCTTCTCGCGCTGCTCAAGGTTGGCGACCATCTTATTGAATTGATGAAATGCTTTGCCGAACTCGTTGCTGGTGTCGATCGGCAGCTGAACTGAAAAATCACCGCTGCCGACGCGCTTGGAGGCTTGCGCCAAATAGCGCAAACGGCGAACAATGCGCCCGCTCATCGCATAGACCAGTAGCGCGGCGATAAGCGCAGTGATGGCAGCCATGATCGTGAGCTGTTTTTTGATGCTTAAATCATAGGCATGCCACGCTTTGCCGGGGATCTTCATGAGCAGCGTGCCGAGGTAGGTGTTATTGTAGTTGACGCTGATCGCATACCAATTCGGTGCGCCTTCGATGGGTGTGGGTATCGCGGGCTTTGCATGATAATGATTGATTGTGTCGGGGGTCTCATGGGCGGTGAATGTGCTGCGCGACCCCTTGGCCCATTGCAGGACGACTTCCACCCCGTCTACCCTGTGACGGAACATCTTAATGAGGCTGCTCACCTCCGGTTCCGCTACAGAGACCATCGGCATTTTTAGTTCATCGGCCAATAGCGTGATCAACAGGGTTGCTTGGTCTGTCTCGCTCTGCTTCCATGCCTGTTTTTCGATATTGGCGATACTGATCATCATCACGATCGCCACCACAGCCACAATCAGGATGGTAGCGAGGCTCCAAAGCATGCGTAACGACATTTTATCTCCTGCAACTGTTATCGCCCGTTCGTGCAAACACTGGATGCGCAACCAAGGTCTGGGGAAACTATGGATTTTAGAGCGGACTGCAAGCGCGTGGCGCAGGTCGCAGTATGAGGTGGCAACAAACTCGTTGACGAACCGCATCGCCGACAGTACAAATCGCACCCCCGCAAAGATGCTCCCATCGTCTAGCGGTTAGGACGCTGGCCTCTCACGCCGGAAACAGGGGTTCGATTCCCCTTGGGAGTACCATTTCAACGTTTCACAACATCCCGTAAGAGCCTGTAAGCCCAGTGTTTGCAGGCTTTTTTCTTGGCACGCTGAACAGCAACGGTCTATGATGGCCGCGCAGGCACTGCAAAAGCCTATCGATTCAGGGGGTCTTTTGTGGGGTCTTTTTGCCAGACAGCCCTCCGCCTCTGCCTAAAGACCCCGTTCAATCCAAAAAAGACCCCCACCCTGTGAGGTGGTGTTATGGCTCTAACCGATGCGAAGCTGAAAGCGGCGAAGACCCCTGACGACAGGAAACAGGTTAAGCTGTTCGATGGCGGCGGTCTCTTTCTGTTGGTTACGGATAAAGGCGGTAAACGCTGGCGCTTCAAGTACCGCTACGACGTAAGCGTCAAACCAACAGGGGGTATGCCGCCGGCTAATTTTTCTTGAGCATTTCCACGTCAAAGTTGTAGGGCAGCAGCATTTTCCGCTGCTCATCGGTGGTGCAACGGGGGAGCTGTTCTAGGACGTAGGTCAGCCATTGGTTCAGCGGTAGTTTGTTGGCTTTGGCGGATTGTAGGAGTGAGTAGATGACGGCGCTGGCCTCCGCGCCGCTGGCACTGTTGCAGAAGAGCCAGTTCTTGCGGCCGATGACAAAGGGTTTGATCGAT
>JALUXN010000132.1 GCA_027018975.1 Mariprofundaceae bacterium
TCAGTCGATGGCGATTCGCCGGCAGCGATGCGTTATACCGAAGCGCGTATGAGCCGCGTGGCGGCTGAACTATTGGCCGACATCGATAAAAACACCGTCGATTTTATCCCCAACTACGATGAGTCGCTCAAAGAGCCGAAGGTATTGCCGGCGAAGTTCCCCAATCTGCTGGTCAACGGCTCGCAGGGTATCGCGGTCGGCATGGCGACCAATATCCCGCCGCACAATCTGGGCGAGGCGATCAACGCCTGCATTGCGCTGGTCAACAATCCCGACATCGATGATGATGAACTGATGCAGATCATGCCGGGGCCGGACTTTCCGACCGGCGGTTTTATTTATGGGCGCAAGGGGATGCGTCAGGCGTTTACTACCGGGCGCGGCTCGGTGACCATGCGCGCCAAGGCGATGGTCGAGATTCAGGCGCGCACCAAGCGCGAGACGCTGATCATCAGCGAGCTGCCGTATCAGGTCAACAAAGCCAATCTCATTGAAAACATTGCACATATGGTGCGCGATAAGAAGCTGGAGGGAATCTCCGATCTGCGTGATGAGTCCGATCGCGATGGTATGCGTATCGTCATCGAGCTGAAGAAGAATGAGATCCCCGAAGTGGTGCTCAACAACCTTTACAAACATACGCAACTGCAATGCAATTTTGGCTGTAACTACCTGTCGCTGCTCGATGGCCAGCCGAAGCTCTGCGGTGTGCGCGAGCTGCTGCTGCACTTCCTCGATCACCGCCGTCAGGTGGTCACACGCCGCTGCCTCTTCGATCTGGCCAAGGCGGAGGCGCGCGCCCATATCTTGGAAGGGTTGCTGATCGCGCTCGATCATATCGATGAGGTGATCAAGCTGATCCGCGCCAGCCAGACACCGGCGGAGGCGAAAGCGGGCTTGATGGATCGCTTCGGCCTGTCGGACAAACAGGCGCAGGCGATTCTCGATATGCGCCTGCATCGCCTGACCGGTCTGGAGCGCGACAAGATTCAGACGGAGTTCGATGAGATTCAGAAACTGATCAACCGCCTGAAAGCGATTCTCGCCGATGAGAAGCTGCTGATGGGGGTGATTGTCGAGGAGCTGGAGGCGGTACGCGACAAATATGCCGATCCGCGCCGCACCCAGATCATGGACGAGACGGCGGAGCTGTCGGTCGAGGATCTGATCACCGAAGAGGATATGGTGGTGACCATCTCCAGCGAGGGCTATATCAAGCGCAATGCGACCTCGCTCTACCGCGCACAGCGGCGTGGTGGCAAGGGTAAAACGGCGATGACCACCAAAGAGGAGGATTTTGTCACCCAGTTGATGGTTGCATCGACGCACGATTATCTGCTCTTCTTCTCCGATCGTGGCCGCGTATTCCGCAAGAAGGTGTACGAAGTACCGCAGGCCGGGCGTGCTGCGCGCGGTAAGGCGCTGGTTAATCTGCTGCCGGTCGAAAAGGGCGAGAAGATCTCGGCGACGTTGGCGATCCGCGAGTTTGAGGCGGGGCGCTATATTGTCATGGCGACCCAGAATGGTGTGATCAAGAAGACCGAGCTGACCCAGTATCAGAATATTCGCAGCAATGGCATTATCGCCATCAAACTCGATGAGGGCGACGAGCTGATCGGCGTGGCGGTCTCCAATGGCGAGCAGGATATTATGCTTTGCGCCAGCAATGGTAAGGCGATCCGCTTCTCCGAGAGCGATGCGCGGCCGATGGGGCGCAGTACACGCGGTTCGACCGGCATGCGCATTGCCAAGGGTGAGCGGGTGATTTCGATGACCCTGGTCTCCGATCGGGCGACGCTGCTGGCGGTATCGGAAAATGGATTTGGCAAGCGCACATCGGTCTCCGAATACAAGGTGCAGAAGCGTGGCGGGCACGGCGTCTTCACGCTCAAGACCGGCGGACGCAATGGCGCGATGATTGCCGCACTGCTGGTGCTCGATGAGGATCAGGTGATGATGATGACCGACACTGGACGTCTGGTCCGTATCAAGATGGATGGCGTATCGGTGATCGGCCGCAATACACAGGGTGTGAAACTCTTTGGTGTCGATGATAACGAGCGGGTGATCGGTGCGGTACGTGTCGCCGAGAAACAGGATGATGCCGAGGATGTGCTCGGTGCGGGTGATGAAGCAGCGGCTGATACTGGCAGTGATGCAGAAGATGGCGCAGGAGCGGCTGAATGATCGATCGACAGGCATTTCGCCGCGCGCCCGATGCGATGGCCGCTGCTTTGGCACGGCGCGGTGTCGATGTGGCTGACCCGCAAGGGGCATGGTGTCGTGCCAAGGCGCTGGATCAACAGCAGCGCGAGCTGAAGAGCGAAGCCGAGGCGCTGCAGGCGGAGCGCAATCGTGTCTCCAAGCTGATCGGTCAGAAGAAGAGCCAAGGTGAGGATGCCAGCGCTGAACTGGCAGCGATGGGGGAGGTCTCCCGCCGCGTTAAGGCGCTGGAGCAGCAGGCCAAAGAGGCGGAGGCAGCGTTTGCGGCACTGCTGATGGAGATTCCCAATCCACCGCACGAGTCGGTGCCGG
>JALUXN010000133.1 GCA_027018975.1 Mariprofundaceae bacterium
CCACCTCCAGCCTGATGCCGATGGATCACGCCACCGACCCGCTGCCCGGCAATATCAAACAGATGGGACTGCTGCGCTACGATCAGACGATCCGCCTGCAGTCGATCACCACCGCAACCATTCCCATACAGGCGTTTATCCTGCCCGCCAAACCACAACAGATCGGTGGCATGGGCGCCATGATGCGCGGCATGGTCGGTCACTGAATATCGCGCAGTAGTGGCGCGTGAAGCGGCGGATGTTTAATCTCCGCCGCGCATATGAGAAAGGCATCATGGAGGTGATATGGCCGAGTGGATAGATGCGTTGGAGGCGGCAGCGCTACCGGTAGGCGAGCGGCGGGTAATTTTGTCGCCCTATGGTGACCCCATCGCGCTGTTTCATCTGGCCGATGGTTTTTTTGCCATTGAAGATCGCTGCAGCCATGACGGTGGCGAGCTGGCCAGCGGCACCTGCGAGGGTGATCAGGTCATCTGTCCACGCCACGCTGCGCGCTTCTGCCTGCGCGACGGGCGCGCCCTGAGTGCGCCGGCCTACGAAGATATCTGCAGCTACCCTGTGCGCGTGGTCGATGGGCAGGTGCAGATCGATATTGATGTCTGAGCAAACATCTGAACAAACCGCGGCCGCAGCGCAACGCAGCCTCTGTCTGCGCTGCCGACACTACTTTGTCAGCTGGGATCCCGCCCGCCCCTACGGCTGCCGCGCCTTCGGCTTCAAATCGACTGTATTGCCCTGCCAGAGTGTGCAGATGGCATCGCAGCTGCGCTGCTTGAAGTTTGAGCCGAAATGAATCGTCGGGAGTCATCTGATGCAGAGCCACCATTTGCAGATGCCGATGCGTGGTATGCCCATGCCATGCAGCAGCCGTCGATGATCTCTGCTGCAGAGTCGGCGCGCCGTGCAGCCCATGCGGCGGCACACAATCGTCTGCATGGCATCGATGATGCCGAACTACTGGCCGATCAGCAGCTCTATATTCAAGGCAAATTGACACTGGAGATGTACCAACGCTACCTGCTACTCAAATATGGAACGCAGTCATGAGGCGCGCGCCGTTATTACTCCCCAAATTCCTGCGCAGCAGCTGGCTGGTGATCCTGCACGACATGGCCTGGATTCCCCTGTCGATCTGGCTCGCCTTCTGGCTGCGTTTTAATCTGGAGCGTATTCCGCACGACTTTCTTATCGCCTGCCACTGGATGATCTGGCTGGCGCTACCGATTCAGACAGCGCTGTTCATCAGCTTCGGTCTCTATCGCGGTATCTGGCGCTTTGCCTCGATCCCCGATCTACTGCGCATTGTGCGCGCTGTCCTACTCGGCGCTGCGCTGCTGTTTGTCGTCATGTTCTTTGTGCAGCGGCTGGACAATATCCCGCGCAGTGTGATGTTTCTCTATCCGCTGATGCTGATGCTCGGCCTGGCTGTGCCGCGCCTGTTCTACCGCTGGCTGAAGGATCGCCACCTCCATCTGACACTGCACGAGCGCAAACGGGCGCTGCTGATCGGCGCCGGGCGTGCCGGCGAACTGCTGGTGCGCGACCTGCTCAAATCCGGCCCCTATCTGCCGGTCGGCTTCCTCGATGACGCCGCGCGACGTCACGGGCAGGAGCTGCATGGGGTTCGCATCCTCGGCAGCCTCGATGACCTGCCCAAGGTGTGCGAACAGTACGCGGTGGAGGTGGTGCTGCTGGCTATCCCTTCCGCCTCGCATCAGGTGATCCAGTCGCTGGTTCAGCGCTGTCAGGCACTGTCGCTGCCCTGCCGCACGTTGCCCTCGGTGGCTGATCTGGCCGACGGTCGGGTGGCGGTATCGCAGCTACGCCAGGTGGAGATTGAGGATCTGCTCGGCCGCGACGCGATCCATATCGATAGCGACAATGTCGCAGCATTGATTGCCGGCCGCACCGTGTTGGTCACGGGTGCTGGCGGCTCGATCGGCTCCGAACTCTGCCGGCAAATCATGGCGCAACGGCCAGCCCGCCTGCTGCTGCTCGATCACAGTGAGTATCTGCTCTACGTCATCGATCAGGATCTGCGCGCACACTGCCCTGACGGCGTCACACTGCTGCCGCTGCTCGGTGATGTGCGTGATCCGGCGCGCATGCGCTGGCTCTTTACGCACTTCCAGCCGCAACTGCTCTTTCATGCCGCCGCCTATAAGCATGTGCCGCTGGTGGAGGCGAATCCGGCCGAAGGGGTGAAAACCAATGTGCTGGGCAGCTGCGCACTGGCTGATCTGGCTGCAGCCAGCGGCGTACAAAAATTCATTCAGGTCTCCACTGACAAGGCGGTCAACCCGACCAATGTGATGGGCGCCAGCAAACGGTGTGCGGAGATCTACACCCAGAACCTGAACGCGCGCACTGATAGCACCGCCTTTATCACCACCCGCTTCGGCAACGTACTCGGCTCGACCGGCTCGGTGGTGCCGCTATTCCGCAAACAGATCGAGGCAGGCGGACCGGTGACGGTGACCCACCCCGATATGACACGCTACTTCATGACCATTCCGGAAGCGGTCAGCCTG
>JALUXN010000134.1 GCA_027018975.1 Mariprofundaceae bacterium
TGCGGCGGTATTCAGCCGGTAACTGGCTGCGCTATCGAACTCCCAATCCAGCGTCTGGCGACTCACCGCAACGCCGGCAAACGGATCCCATGACCCCGACCCAGATTGCAACGGTCGCGGCAACAAGCCAAAACGATCCTGTTGCTGATATGCGCCGGTCGGTGTCTTCAAGCCCACAAACGGCGCGACCCGCAACGTATCACCCGGCCGATCCCGCTGGTAAACCGTATAACGGGCAAAAAACTTGGCATCACCGACCCCCTGCGAGCTGCGCCGTACCCGCTGCGCGCCGATAGAGAGATCCATGCTTTTGTTCACATAGGGCAGCATGCCAAACAGCGCCAGCTTGGGGCTAACACCATACGCCAGCACCAGCGGCACAGCCGTCACCGTCACACGCCGCTTCTGCGCGGTAGTATCACCTGACTGACGGATCCATGTGATCTGAGAGCGCAGAACGCCAACACCTTCAGAGAGCGGCAGTGCGCTGTTGAATGTGATCGGCCCCGCCACAGATACGGCCACAAACAGGGGCAGAGTGGCAGCGATCATCGCAACCCGAAACAGCATCACTCACCACCTGCCAGAGCATCCATAATCGGGCAGGTTTTCAGCGTCCCGTTCTTCGGACACGCCTCCACCAGCGGCATCAGCGCATCTCTCATGCGTTCCAGATCATGAATCTTCGCTTCAATCTCCTGCAAGTGGTTGGCGGCCATGCTGCTCACCTGTGCACAGCTCGCATCCTGCTCGGTTTGCAGCGCCAACAGCGCCATCACCTGTTTCAACGTGAACCCCAACTGCTGGGCGCGCTTGATAAAGCGGATACGCCGCACCGATGTATCGTCGAACAGACGGTAGCCATGCATGGAGCGCGACGGCGCAGGCAGCAGACCACGACGCTCGTAATAGAGCACCGTCTGCACATTCACATCCGCTTCTTTGGCGACCCAGCCAATGGTTTTTCGACTCATCCGTAACCCCCATCACATGGCAACATGCCGCAACGCTAAACCTCTGACCATGGTATAGAGTCAAGTATTAATCCGGGAGAGGTCGTGCCGCTGGATTCGATCATCATCCGGTTTATAGTCCGCGCCCATGAGCGACATACCCGCAGAGACCGAAGCCTTGATCGCCGCCGCACTGGCTGAAGATGCGGCCGCCAACGACCTCACCGCCCACGCGACCATCGCGGCCGAAGCGCAGGGCGAGGCGGTGATCATTGCCAAAGCCGATGGCATCCTCTCCGGCACTGCGGTCGCCGAAGCGGTCTTCCGGCGGGTCGATGCGAATATCCAATGCGCATGGCCGCAGCATGATGGCTCCCCGCTCCGGCAGGGCGAGCAGGTTGGCCGCATTCACGGCTCGCTGCGCGCGCTGCTGGCGGCCGAGCGGACAGCGCTCAATTTTCTGCAGCATCTCTCCGGCATCGCCACCGCCACCCACCACTTCTGCCAAGCTGTCGCGGGCAGCGGCTGCAGTGTCGTCGATACGCGCAAAACCACGCCGGGGCTACGCCGGCTGGAGAAACAGGCGGTGCACGATGGCGGCGGCGTTAACCATCGCCTCGATCTGGCCAGCGGCATGTTGATCAAAGAGAATCATATCGAAGGGTGCGGCTCGATTGTCGCGGCGGTGCGCGCCTGCCAGCAGCTGGCCAAGGCGCAGGATGCACCCGTCTGGGTCGAAGTGGAGTGCGAGACATTGGCCGAGGTGGAGCGCGTGGTGCCATTGGCACCCGACCTGATCCTGCTCGACAACATGACCCCCGCGCAGGTACGCGCTGCCCGTGCCATTGTACCGACCAGCATCACACTGGAGGCGAGCGGCAACATCACTCTCACCAACGCCCGCGCTTATGCTGAGACCGGTGTCGATCGCATCGCCATCGGCGCCATCACCCACTCCGCACCGGCGCTCGATCTCTCCATGCGCATCAAGCAGCGCGATCAAGCATGAGCCTGAAACAAACGCGCGAGCAGATCCTGCAACAGCTGATCGCCAGCTACCAACGCGATCCGGCCAGCCGCGTCTCCGGCAGTCACTTGGCCGAGGCGCTTGGCGTCAGCCGCACCGCGATCTGGAAACATATCCACACCCTGCAGCAGACCGGCGTGGCAATCGACGCCCATAGCGGCAGCGGCTATCGCCTGACCACCCTCCCCTTCCATCCGGCGGCAATCCAAAGCATGCTCACCACCACGCGCATCGGCCGCCAGATCATGGTCTTGGAGGAGACTGACTCCACCAACCGCGACGCCATGCTGCAGGCCGAAGGTGGCGCCGATGAGGGTTTGGTCATCTTCGCCAACAAGCAGCGCAACGGCAAAGGGCGGCTGGGACGCAAGTGGCACACCCTGCCGGAGTCGCTGGCCGCCAGTGTGCTGCTGCGCCCTGCCCTGCCGGCGGGCGACGTGCCGCAACTCTCGCTGCTCACCGCCGTCGCCCTGCATGAGGCACTGCTTCCCTTCGCGCCGGCACTGCGCATCAAGTGGCCGAACGATCTGCTCCACAACGGCGCCAAGC
>JALUXN010000135.1 GCA_027018975.1 Mariprofundaceae bacterium
TAGCGACCGCTCTGAAAGGCCGGGTGGTAGTGGGCGATATAGCGTGGCAGATCCAGCGATGCCCAGTCACGCCGCCATGATTCGAGTGCGGTGCGGATGGATGCCGATAGGGCGGGCGGCGTAGTGGTTGGTTTCGTTTTGGCCTGTTTGACTTGATGTGCAGCTTGCCGTTGGTGCTGGATAAAGGCTTGCAGGTGGCGATTGGCTTCGCTGATGTCGATTTTGGCGGCGGCGATGCGATCAATCTTGTCGGCGACGGCATGGGCGTAGTGGCCGGCTGCTCTGGCTGCCTGCAGGGCGGCGCGGCGATTGGCTTCGGCGGAGAGGAGGGCGGCGAGCCGATTGTGGCTGATGCTCTCTTCATCGAGGAGTTTGATTGCGCCCTCCACGTCATCCTGTTTCAGCGCCAATGTGGCCAGTAATACACGTCGATCACTCTCATCGAGCTTGGCTGTGACAGGGTTATGGCGATCCTGGAGCTGCTTCAGCGCTGCGGCCTCCGGTGGGGTGATGGCAGCATAGGCTGCAGTGGCAAATGTGCTGCAGAGTAGGGCGAAGATGAGCAGGAGGCAGCGGTGGTTGGCGTGTTTCATGGTGTGATTCCGATGGTTTTGATGGGCGGGTGCGGCATCAGCTGTTCGGTGATGGCGTCGAAGCGGGCGTGTGCTTCGAGGGTCTCCGGTTTGGGAACATGGGTGTCTAGCCAGCGGTTGAGATCGCGCCACATACGGCGGGTTTCTCGGTGGCTGGGCATGATACCGGCGTAGGGGAGTTCGACGGTGATGACCGGGATCTGGTGTTGCACACCGGCGGAGTTGCCGAGCGAGCCGGGGTAGGTGCCGATCAAGTGGAGGTGGAGGCGGCCGACATGGCGCGGGCCGCGCGGCGGGCCATCGAAATCGAGCACGCCGTAGGGGGCGTGGATGGAGACGATGGCGTGCGGCTTGAAAGTACGCATCTCGTTGTAGAGCCAGCGTGTCTCCGGCTCGCTCAACGGCGCCGTGCCGGGGTAGCGGCGCGGGTCAAAATGGTGGCGTTTCCAGTAGGCGCGGGTGCGCTGCTGCCAGTCAGGCGTGGGCATGTTGCGGTTGAGATCGACACCGTGCTCATTCATACGCACCGAGGGGCGGTGCAGCAGCAGGCCATCGGGATTGAGCAGCGGCACGACGTGCCACTCGAACTGATCAGCGTGGTAGCGGTGAAACATCTTCAGCCAGCGGAAGACAATGCTCACCGCAGAGTATTCATCGCCGTGGGTGCCGCCAATCAGCAGGATACGACCGCGCGCAGGTTGTGAGCGACTGGGGATGATCTTTTCCAGAATCGGCTGCCCTGTGACTGAACGGCCGCCGCTGTCCCGGAACTGCGCACGCAGACATTGGCGCACCGAGACGCTGCCGAGTTTGTGGCCGATGCGATGACACTCTTTGTCGATGGCGCGGTCGGTGGCATCAGACTGCGCTACGGCTGCGGTGGCGGTGAGCAGCAGGGATGCCGTGAGGAGCAGGGCGGCGATGCGCGTGGTTCGTTGCACTGGATTGAGCGGACGCACTTATTTGAAGTGGTGGGCAGCCAGCAGTTGCAGGCCGGTGAGGGTGAGGTGGGGGCGGTGGTGGTCGATCTCGGGCAGGTCATCGAGCAGCAGGTGGATCAGGCCGCCGGTGGCGACAATTGTGGCATCAGCGTAGCCCGGCTCAGCTTTGAGCTGCGCGATCAGGCCGCGAATGGCGGCGATGGTGCCCCAGTAGCTGCCCGACTGCATGCTGCTGACGGTATCGCGCCCGACCAGTTGGGCGGGGCGCTGGATGGAGACCTCCGGCAGTTTGGCGGCGCGCTGGCTGAGCGCGGTGAGCGCCATCTCGATACCGGGCAGGATCAGGCCGCCGGCGTAGTGACCCTGTGGCGAGACGATGTCGAAGGTGGTGGCGGTGCCGCAGTCCAGCACAATCGCCGGCGCGCCGTAGGCTTCGCGCGCGGCGATGGCGTTGACGATGCGATCGGCACCCACTTCGCGCGGATTTTTGTAATCGACTGCCATGCCGGTCTTGACACTGCCACTGCCGACAAAGGCGGGGCTGCAGCCGCAGATGCGCTGGCAGGCTTGGGCGAGCGGCTCATCGAGATGCGGCACGACACTGGCGATCATGATCCCCGCCACGGCATGCGGTGGCTGTTCGGATTGGGCGAACATGCCGTGCAGCTGCCAAGCCAGTTCGTCGGAGGTGAGCAGCCGCTCGCTGGAGAGGCGCCAGTGCGCCAGCAGTGTGTCGCCATCGAAGAGGCCGAGCACGATCTGGGTGTTGCCGATGTCGGCGACGAGGATGTGGCGCGCTTGGGACGAGAGAACGCTCATGCCAACAGCTCCAGATCGCCGGCGATGATGCGCTCTACCCCCTGCTTGGTCTCCAGAATGAGCGCGCCGTCGTTGTCGAGCTCGCGGGCGATGCCTTCGATATAGTGGCGGCCATCGTGGACACTGACGCGCGTA
>JALUXN010000136.1 GCA_027018975.1 Mariprofundaceae bacterium
CACAATAGGCGGTAGCGTGAAGAATTACCGCGCGAACTTCTTCCTTTGTGCAACCATTGCGCAGAGCGCCACGGACATGCCCCTTCAGCTCATTGGAAGCCCGCAGGGCTACCAGCATAGCTATAGTTACTAAGCTGCGAGTGCTGCGAGGTAAGTCGTCTCGGGTCCATGGGCCGCCCCAGGCATTCTCCATAACCAAATCTTGGAGAGGTTGGTCAAACTCATCTGCGTTATTCAAGGCGCGATCCACAAACTCATCGCTCATCACTTCGCGGCGAACTGCTTCACCTGCTTTGCGGTCTTCAATGCTCATATAATCTCTTCTTAAACTAGTGGGATGAACAGCATGCCAATAGCACCGTTATTACTCCCGGCGCCACTTGGTGCCTTCACGGGAGTCTTCAAGGACAACGCCCAGTGTTTTCAATTCCTCGCGAATTTTATCGGCACGGCCGTAGTTTTTATCCAGTTTGGCTTGTTGACGCTCTGCAATTAATGCCTCGATGTCGTCCGCTGAGATTTCTTCATCACTGGCAGTTTCTGTAAACCACTGCTCGGGATCTTGTTGCAGCAACCCCATCAGCTCACCGCCTTTTAACAACAGTGATTTCAAACGAGGCTTGTCTTCATCGGAGGCTTTATTCAGATCACGGGCGATATCACGCAGCTCACCAAGGGCGATGGGCGTATTCAAGTCGTCCAGCAGCGCTTTATAGAAGCTCTCAGTCTTCACATCTACATCAACGGTATCGACGTCTTTAACATCGCGCAGCGCAGCGTAAAAGGAATCCAGGCGCGCTCGGGTTTCGTCGAGTAGATCCGTAGAAAAATCCATCTCTGAGCGATACTGAGCAGACAACAAGGCACAGCGAATTACTTCTCCTTTGTATTCGCCCAGCAGTTCTCGAACGGTGCGGAAGTTGCCGAGTGATTTGGACATCTTCTCTCCGCCGATATTGATGTAGCCGTTGTGCATCCAGTGGCGTACATACTCTTTTCCATCGTGCGCGCAGCAGCTCTGAGCCACTTCGTTTTCGTGATGCGGAAAAACCAGATCGCGGCCGCCGCCATGGATATCGATAGTGTCTCCAAGGTGTGCCTCGATCATCGCGGAACACTCCAGGTGCCAGCCTGGTCTACCGTAGCCCCAAGGGCTTTCCCAACCGGGCTCTTGCTCTGAAGAAGGTTTCCACAATACAAAATCGCCAGCGTATTTTTTATAGGGCGCTACTTCCACTCGCGCACCATCGAGCATGTCTTCCAATGAGCGATTGGAGAGCTTGCCGTAATTTTCCATGGTTTGAACCGCGAAGAGTACGTGACCCTCTGCCTCGTAGGCATGACCTTTATCCACCAATCGCTGTACCATATCGATCATATTGGGAATGTGGTCTGTGGCGTAGGGCACGATTGATGGACGCAGATTGTTAAGCTGATCCATATCCGCTTCAAATTCTTTAGCGTAACGTGCCGCCAGTTGCGAAATGGGCTCACCGTTTTCTGCAGCTGCCTTCATGATTTTGTCGTCAATATCAGTAATATTGCGCGCGTAAATCACTTCATCAAACTCGCTCTGTAGAACGCGGAACAGTGTATCGAACACCACCACCGGGCGAGCATTGCCAATGTGCACCAGGTTATAAACCGTAGGGCCGCAAACGTACATTTTCACCTTATTCTCTTCGAGAGGTACAAATGCTTCTTTCTTGCGGGTTTGTGTGTTGTAAACCGTTAAACTCATGACACTTCCAATTTACTGTCTTGGCTTTTGCGATAAATCGCTCGACCTAAACTACAAAAAACTTCGCCACAACGCGGGCTAAAAACGAAGCCCGACGCTTGACGCTAATTATACTTTGCTGGCCCAGTTGTCACGCAGACCAATGGCGCGATTAAAGACATACTGGCCATCTCCGCCGTGCTTGCTGTCCAGGCAGAAATAACCCTCTCGCTCGAACTGATAGCTTATTTCCGGCTGGGCATCTGCCAGAGACTTCTCTGCTTTACAGCCTTTCAAAACTTGCAGAGATTCCGGATTGAGGGCGTCCAGGAAATTCTTATCACCGGCGTCCGGCGCTTCGTCGTTAAACAGGCGATCATAGAGTCGTACTTCGCAATCGATGCAGTCGCTGGCTGAGACCCAATGAATCACGCCGCGAGGACGAATGCCTTCCGGTGGATTTTCTCCCACAGTGCCTTCTACCAGAGAACAGTGGATTTCAATAATCTCACCGCTGTCATCTTTCACGGTGCTTTCGTGTTTGATGACGTAAGCGCCACGCAGACGAATGTATTCGTCTGCCACCAGTCGCTTGAATTTTTTGCGCGATAAGCTGTTGTCTTCGTTGAAGTCTGCACGATCGATATACAGTTCTCGGGTAAATGGCAGCTTGCGCTCGCCCATCTCCGGACGATTCGGATGTGCGGGCTGAACCATATCTTGCGTGTCGCCTTCCGGCATATTGGTAATTACC
>JALUXN010000137.1 GCA_027018975.1 Mariprofundaceae bacterium
CAGCGTCCAGTGCACATTGCGCTGCGCGCGCAAAATATCGAGAAAGATGCGATGAGCACGCGGATCAGCGCGGAAGGCATCGTCGATCAGCAGCACATCGGCGCGAATCTGGCGCAACGCCTGACTCGACAGCCGCCGCCGATCCTGCTGCGAGACATGGAAAATCTTCAGCAGCCGCAGCGGCTCCTGCCGGAACACCTGCGCATCCTCAATACCAACCAGCTGCCCCTCCAGCGTGAACCCGTCGCCCAGCTTGCGCTTGAAGGTGAAGCGCTGCGGATGCAGCTGCTCGTTAAAGTGCAGCCGCATCAAGCCGGTGATGCGGGCAATGCGGCCGACATGGCGGAAGTAATCTTTCATAAACGCATCGACCGCCGGCCGATGCCCCATCGCCTGATAGCCCATCCGCTCCGCCAGCGACGCCTGCTGCTCGAAACCAAGCCGGTCAGAGGCGCGTTTCACCTCCAGATGCAGCCCGGCGCGCACCCGCCAGAGAAAATGCTGCGCATCGAGCAGCTGATCACGCTCGCGCGCCGACACCGCCCCCTGCGCCACAAGATCCGCCACATCGTCACACCCATGCCACGCCTTGGCCAGCCAGAAGACTGTCTGCACATCGCGCAGCCCGCCCTTGCTCTCCTTGATGTCCGGCTCCATCAAAAACGCCGTGCCGCCCGTCCGCTCGTAACGGCTGGCAAGCTCCGCCAGCTTGGCGTTTACAAACGCTTTGCGCTGCTTTTTGAAGAAGATCGACAATTTCGCCTGCAGCTGCTGATACTGCGCCCCGCCCCCGGCGAGCAGGCGCGACTCCATCGCCGCCGTCGCCGAATTCCAATCCTCGCCGATATGTTCCATGCTCTCTTTGACCGTGCGTACCGCATGGCCGATCTTCGCCCCCATATCCCACAGCCCGAGCAGAAATGCCTGCAACTCCGTCTCGACATCCGCCGGCAACACTTCGGGCACCAGAAACCAGAGATCCCAATCCGAGTGCGGCGCCAACTCGCCGCGCCCGTAACCACCGACCGCCACAAAATCGACACACTCTGCCGCCGTGGGCGCCTGCTGCTGCCAACGCGCCAAGAGCAGCGCATCGACTCCGGCGCACATCATGCGGCTGAGCGCTTCACCACTGGCACCCGCATCGAAGGCCGCGCCGACCTCCGCAAAGAGTGCGCGCAGTTCAGCTTTACCGCTCAGGTTGGTGGTCGAATCGGCGCTCATGGACGGCAGCGATAGATATCAAACAGCTGCTCACCCTTATCGATCTTGCTCATCGCCACCGCCGTATCGCCCTTCATCTCGGCGGCGGAGTTACGCGCCAAAATCTCCAGCTCTTCGCTCATATCCTCTGCCGAGCGAGTGATAAAACCGACCTTATCGAGTACCGACACCGTCACATGCCCCAACTTCTTGCAATCCTTCACCTGACTCAAATAGGCGATACGCACCCCCTGCGCCTGCTCGGTCGGTTCAACAAATGTGCAGCCCGCCATCAACACCATCACCGCCATCATCCATGTCATCTTTTTCATCCTGTTACCTCCTGTTTCAGTCTGTCTAACCACGCCAGCGCCTCGATCGGCCGCATATTGTCCACATCCAGTTCGGCCAGCTGCGCCTTGAGCGTCGCGAAGCACTGCAAGTCCGCCTCCTGCTGCCGCTGCTCGGCCATAGCAAAGAGCCCCAGCTGCACCTTGCCCTTCTCCGCCGCCACCTCCGAGCCGTGCTCCAGCCGAAAGAGATGTTCGCGCGCCCGCTTGATTGTATCGCGCGGCAAGCCAGCCAGCTGCGCCACAGCGATACCATAAGAGCGATCGGCCGCATTCTCGATCACCTGATGCATGAAGATCACCGAGCCGTTCCATTCGCGCACCGTCACCGAGGCGTTGAACGCCTGCGCATGCGTGTCGGGCAGCTCAGTCAGTTCGTGGTAGTGGGTGGCAAACAGCGTCAACACATCCTTGGCGGCAATCAGCTTCTCGGCCACCGCCCAGGCGATCGCCAGCCCGTCCCAAGTGCTGGTGCCACGGCCAATCTCATCGACAATCACCAGCGAGCGCGGCTCCAGCTGATTGAGAATCATCGCCGTCTCCATCATCTCGACCATGAAGGTGGAGCGGCCGCTGCTCAGTTCATCGCCCGCACCGACACGAGTAAACAGCCGTTTGGTCAGCGGAATGCGCGCCTCCTCGGCCGGCACGAAGCAGCCGGTGTGCGCCAGCCAGACAATCCACGCCACCTGCCGCATGTAGGTCGATTTACCGCCCATGTTGGGGCCGGTGAGCAGCATGAAGCGGCGCGACTGCAGATCCATATGCGTGTCATTGGCGACAAACGGCTCCTCACCGCTGAGATGGCGCTCCACCACCGGATGACGCCCGCCCACCAGCTTCAGCGTCCGTCCGCCATGCACCTCCGGCCGCACATAGCGATAATCGACCGCCAGCTGCGCAAAGCAGCCCAGCACATCCAGCGTCGCCACCGCGGCCGCCGCCTGCTGAATCGCGCGGGTACGCGCCACAATCTGCTCACGCAACGCCGCCACCAGTGCCGCCTCGCGCGTCAACGCCGCCTCTTTGGCGCCGAGGATCTCCGCCTCGAAACGGTGCAGCTCGTCAGTGATAAAGCGCTCGGCATTGACCAGCGTCTGCTTGCGCACATAGTCGGCCGGCGCATCTCTCGCCTGCGCCTTAGAGATCTCGATAAAGTAGCCGAACACCTTGTTATATTTGACGCGCAGATTGGCCAGCCCCGTGCGTTCGCGCTCGCGCGCCTCGTAATCGCGCAGCCAATCGCCGGCATCCTTGGCCAGCCCGCGCAGCCGATCGAGCTCGGCATCATAATCCGGCGCAATCACACCACCGTCGCGGAAGTGCTGCGGCGGCATCTCGATCACCGCCCGCGCCAGCTCGCCGGCCAGATCATCCATCCCCTGCATCGCCGTTACCAGCTCGGCAAACAGACCGCTGCGATCGGCAAACAGCGCCACCAGCCTCGGCAACGCCTGCAAACCGTCACTCAAGCCGCGAAAATCGCGCGGTGCGGCGCGATCCAGCACAATGCGGGTGAGCATCCGCTCCATATCACGCACCGAGCCGAGCGCCTCGCGCAGACTCGCCAGCGTCTCGCGGTCATCAAACAGACTCTGCACCGCATCCTGCCGCCCCTTCAGCTGCGCCAAGTCGGTGAGCGGCCGATCGATCCAGTGGCGCAGCAGCCGCGCCCCCATCGGCGTGCGGCAGCAGTCGAGCACCGCAATCATGCTCGCCTTCGGATCACCATTGAGCGAGCAGTAGAGCTCCAGATTGCGCCGCGAACGGCTATCGATCGCCATACCGTGATGGCTTTCGACAAAGACCGGCAGCGCCAGATGCTGCAGCGCACACTTCTGCGTCTGCCCCAGATAGACGAGCACCGCACCGACAGCGGCGGCGACCGCATCGTGGTCGGCAAGATTGAGTGACTGCCAATCAGAGACGCCGA
Source organism: Mariprofundaceae bacterium (assembly GCA_027018975.1). Lineage (GTDB taxonomy): Bacteria > Pseudomonadota > Zetaproteobacteria > Mariprofundales > Mariprofundaceae > Mariprofundus. The sequence continues at coordinate 3,487 of JALUXN010000137.1, forward strand.
AACGCTGCGCCAGCTCCTCGCGCGCCACCTGCGCTGAAAAACTCCAGTCGCCACAACGGGTGATCGTCGCCTCCACCGCCAACTCCACGCCGCTGCTCAACAGCAGCTCCGCCGGCGCCAACACACTCAGCTGCTCCAGCAGCGCTGCCTCACCATGCCCCTCAAGCAACTGCCAGTGACCGCAGGAGAGATCGACCGCCGCAATCCCCCAGCGATCCTGCTGCATCACACAGGCTGCCAGCGGCGCCGAACGCGCCTGATCGAGCAGTTCCGATTCGGTGATGGTGCCGGCAGTGACCACGCGCACCACCTCGCGCCGCACCGGCCCCTTCGCCCCCTCCGGCGGCTCCATCTGTTCACACACCGCCACCCGTTTACCCGCCGCCACCAACCGCGCCAGATACGGCTCGGCCTGATGCCACGGCACGCCGGCCATAGGAATATCCTCGCCATTCGATTTGCCGCGTTTGGTCAGGGTAATATCAAGAATTTTCGATGCCTCGACCGCATCGTCGAAAAACATCTCATAAAAATCGCCCATGCGATAGAAGAGCAGGCAGTCCGGATACTCCGCCTTGATCTTGAGAAACTGCTGCATCATGGGGGTGTGGCCGCTGTTTTTGCGCTGTGTCATCGCTCTGCCCCGCTGATCAGTCGCCCTGTTCGGCGTAGAGCGCCTCCAGAATTTCACGGCCGCCAGCGGCCAGAATCTCATCGGCCAGTGCGACACCCAACTGCGCCGCCTGACTGCGCAGACCAGTAACCTCGCGCCGGATCAGCTGCGAACCATCGACTGCACCCACCAAACCCTGCAAACGGAGTTGATCACCATCGAGCATCGCAAAAGCAGCAATCGGCACTTGGCAACCGCCCTCCAGCCGCGCCAGAAACGCCCGCTCCGCCGTCGTCCGATCCACCGTATCGACATCGTTGAGCTGATCCACCAAGGCATTGATCGCCGCATCATCATCGCGCGTCTGCACACCGAGCGTACCCTGCGCCACCGCCGGCAGCAGTTGATCGGTATCGATAAAATCATGCATCTGCGAATCCATCCCCATCCGCCGCACACCGGCTGCGGCCAGAATCACCGCATCCACCTCATCGCCCAGTTTACCCAGCCGCGTCTGGATATTGCCGCGAATGGAGGTAAACTGAAACGAGGGGTAATACCTGCGAATTTGCGCCACCCGTCGCAAACTGGATGTCCCGATGGTCGCCCCTTCCGGCAATGAATCGAGGCCACCGCCGGTAATCGTGGCAATCGCATCGCGCGGATCTTCCCGCTTCGGATTGGCGCGGATACTCGTCCCCGCCGGCAACAGCGTCGGCACATCTTTCATCGAGTGCACGGCAATATCAGCGCGCCCATCGAGCAGCGCCTGATCGATCTCCTTGGTGAACAGCCCTTTGCCCCCCACCTGCGCCAGCGGCACATCGAGGATCTTATCCCCCTTGGTGACAATCTTGACCAGCTCCGTGGTCACGCTCGGATCAAGCCGGGTCAGCTCGGCAGCAATATACTCCGCCTGCCAGAGTGCCAGCGGCGAACGTCGGGTCGCAATTCGAATATGGGTCACAGGTTACCTCCACAAAGTGCACGAACCGTAGCCATCCACCACCCTTTTCTCAAAGAGATTATCCCAAAGCCCAAATAGTCTCAGCCCGATAACACGATCATGTCAGTCATTCGCCGATGACCAATCAAACATTGACTAAGAATACCTGAAGTTTCACCGTTTTTTATCCATATTTCCGTTTTTTTAGCTGGATATAAAAAATCGGTCTAACATGTATATTATATACACCTTTTGCGCATTTTTTATGTGATTTGGCTTTGTTTTGGCCCCTGGTTATGGTAGTATTTAACAGCATAAGCTGTTGATATTGCTGTAATATGGGAGTCATGATTATGATCGTTATTCAGAATATTTTAGCACCACTCGAAAAACAATTTTCCACGACAAAATTGGGGCGCTTGCGGGCACAATGGTTTAGCCATGTGCTTCTTGCCTGTATTGTGCCCTTCACCAGTTCCATCTCCTCCAACCTGCTGCGCGCCTTGGTACATCTGTTTGGCGTGGATGTGGATAGGCGGCGCTTTTATACATTTATCGCTTCGAGCAAGTTACCATGGGATAAATTGTGGTCTGCATTGTGGCATGTCATCCCAGAACCGACTACGGACGGACGCCTGATTATGGCGCTGGATGACTTCATCAATCCCAAAGTCGGCAAAAAGATATTCGCCTGCTCTCGTGTCCACGATCACGCGGCCAAGGCCAATCAGACGAAGTATCCGTGGGCGCAGTGCGTAACCTCTGTTGGACTACTCAAGCGGATCAAGGGGCGTTGGGCATGCATGCCATTGGCGCACCGCTTCTACTTGCCCAAGAAGATCATCGATAAGCAGAGCGAAAGCCTGCAATTCAAGACAAAACTGGAGCAGTCTGTCGAAATGATTTGTGCCATCGCCGCGAGCTTCTCCGGCATGCCGATCCTAGCAGTTTGTGATAGTTGGTTTGGCAACAATGGGCTACTTGCGCCGGCGCGCAAAGAGCTGGGTGATTGCTTTCAAATATTGTCGCGTTTGCGCGCCAATATCGCCTTGTTCGACAAGCCGGGGGCACGCACTCCCGGTCAGCGCGGCAGGAATAGGAAGTATGGTGCACGCTTGGGGAGTACGAAAGAAGTAGCTGCCGCATGCAGAGATCAGGCGACAACGCTGAGTGTGTTTCTCTACGGCAAGACACGTGAGGTTACGGCTTACTCTACAGTCGTGCTCGTGCAATCTTTACGTTGCCCAGTGCGTGTCGTGTTTGTCTACCGCCGGAACAGCTTCGTGGCGCTGTTCTCAACAGATTTGACGCTCTCCGATCAGCAGATCATTGAGTTCTATGGCGCCCGTTGGAAAATCGAATCCGGTTTCAAGGAGATCAAACGGGATATCGGTGCCAGCCAGAGCCAGATGCGCAATAAACAATCTGTCGAAAATCACCTGAACTTCTGCATGATGGCCACAACGGTGACGTGGCTATACGCCGATCGCTTTGAACACACGCCCGAACGCCGTCACATGATTCGCGGCAGAAGCAGTTTTGCCTTTTCCGACATCCGGCATATCATCGCCAAGGTAGTTTTGAGCAATGATTTTCAGGCACTTTGCCCGAAACAAGCCAAACCCACAAAAAATATTGCCGTCGACACCCTATTGCGCATGGTTGCTTAGAAGTGTTGTGAGGGAAAACGGTGAAACTTCAGGTGGTCAAAGAGACCCCGTTTGAACGCCCCACACTGGCAACCGGCGCGCTACTACCCATCGAGCCCCTCGAGGAGTCCGCATGGTCGCTGGGCAGTGCCTACACCCAATACGATCAGGATGGCGCCATTCGCTGGGAGCTGTTATCCACGAAACTGAAGGAGTATTTTTTTCCCAGCTTCGGGTTGGAGATCGCCAGACACGACCTCAACCTGAAACGCGAGGATGTGCAGCTGGTGGTTGGTGAGGGGATTCTGATGGGCGCGCAAAAAATCTCCACCGATGCCTCAGGGCGCGTACTGATCAACTACGCAGGGCCGAGTCAGACCTTCCCGACCTACTCCGCAGCTGCAGTCATGCATGGCGAGATTCCCCCCGCCACATTCAAAGACAAGATTGTCCTCATCGGCACCACAGCGCTCGGCACGTCAGACATCCATATCACGCCCTACGCCCAGATGCCCGGCATCGAAAAACAGGCCAGCGTGGTCGAAAACATCCTGCACAACAACTTCCTCGTGCGCGAAGAGCTGGTCAAGATCTTCAACGCAGCACTGGTTTTTCTCTGTTGCATCATCGCGCTGATCTACCTGCCTCGCCTCCACGCCTCTGCCGGCGCGTTGTTCACCGCACTGTTCATCTTCGCCTATCTGAGCGTTACCCAATATCTGTTCACCCATCAACACCTGTGGATCGATATTGTGGCTCCCACTACGGCCATCTTTCTGCTCTACACATCCATCACGGCCTACCGCTTTTTCACCGAAGAGCGGCGGGCGCGAAAGATCAAAGCCATGTTCTCCAGCTACACCACCGAAAAAGTAGTCGATGAACTGCTACAACATCCGCAACTCGCCGAACTCGGCGGTGTACATCGCCAAGTGACAGTGCTCTTTTCAGATGTTCGCAGCTTCACCACCTTCAGCGAAAGCAGATCGCCCGAGGAGGTGGTCTCCATCCTCAACGAATTCCTCTCCGCCATGACAGAGGTCATCCTAGCCTGGGACGGCACACTCGATAAATTTGTCGGCGATGAGATCATGGCATTCTGGGGCGCCCCAGCCGCACAAAAAGAGCATGTCGCCTTGGCATTTTGCTGCAGCCTGTCGATGATGAATAGAATGACTGAGATGAAATCAGACTGGCTCGCGCGCGACATGAAACCCTTTCAAATCGGCATCGGCCTCAACTCCGGCGATGTAGTGGTCGGCAACATCGGCTGTGCCGGCAAAAAGATGGATTACACCATCATCGGCGACACCGTGAACCTGGGCGCACGCGTGGAAGCACTCACACGCAACTATCACAATTTTGTCATGATCACCGAATTCACCTTCCAGCAACTCACCCCGTTTCTCACAACCAATGCAGACGGCACCTATGCTATTACAATGCCACAGGGAAAATTTGACGCCATCCACATCAAGCCACTGGAAGCAGTTAAAGTCAAAGGCAAGGATCACGCCGTCATGGTCTACGAAGTCGCCCTGCAACACTGGGGCACCCCCGATAACTGACGCTTCGGCTAGAGACGTTACAACCCAGCGCTGCGTTGTTTGATAGCATCCTTGTTCTGTTTGTGCATGATTGGGCTATGGGTGGTTTGTTATTCACTGGGCAGCGAATATTGTTGACGCGGGCGGCTGAGCAGTTGCCGGCGTTGGTGGCGATGGTGGAGGCGCGCGGTGGTCAAGGCGTGGCCTTCCCCTGTTTGAAAATCAGTGATGATGTGGCGGCGATTCAGCGTGGGCTCAATGAACTGCCGGCGGTTTCTGATGTGCTCTTTACCAGCGTGCATGGTGTGCGGGCGGTGGCAGCGGTGTGTGATGAGATTGGCGCCGAAGATGGCAGCGATCTGGCCGCATTGTTGCGGGGGAAGCGAGTGGCGGCCGTGGGTCGCAAAACGGCGGCAGCGCTGACGCGGCTGGGTGTGGATGTGGAGCTGGTGCCGGAGCTGGCATCGCAGGATGGGCTGTTGGCAGCCTATGCGGCGCAGGGGTGGCCGGAGCGGCTGCTCTTTTTTCGTGCGGCCGAAGGGCGCGATACGGTGATCGAGGCGCTGCGTGCGCGGCAGATCGATGTACAGCTGGTGCGCGCGTACCGCACTGCATGTCCGGATGACGATGCCTCCGAGGTGATCGAACAGTTGGCGGCGGATATGATCGATGCGGTGCTGCTCGGCAGTCCTAAGGCGGCGCGCTGTTATCTGCAGCGGGTCGGCTCGCTGGCGTTGGCCAATCGGCCGGTGGTGGCGGTGATCTCTGAAAAAATGGCGGCTGAGGTGCGCGATTTGGGCTTAAAGGTGCAGGTCATCGCCAAAACGGCTAGCTTCGAGCAGATGTTAGATGATTTAGCTATGTTTATTTGCAAGGAGAAATTGAATGTCTTTACCTGATCTATTGATTCGTCCACGGCGACTGCGCCGGAGTGCTACGGTGCGCCGTATGGTGCGTGAAACCACACTCTCGGTGGATGATCTGATCTATCCGATTTTCGTCGATGAAACGATCGATGCCGAGGTGCCAGTGGCCAGTATGCCGGGGGTATCGCGCATTCCGCTCTCACAGGTCGGCGCGGTAGCGCAGGAGGTGGCGGCACTCGGCATTCCGGGGCTGATTCTCTTCGGTATTCCGGCCGAAAAAGATGCTGTTGGCTCCGGCGGCTGGGATGACAAGGGGATTGTGCAGGAGGCGATTCGCGCGGCGAAAGCGGCGGCACCATCGCTCTGTGTGATCGCCGATACCTGCTTCTGCGAGTACACCGATCACGGCCATTGCGGTGTGCTGCACGGCGAAGAGGTCGATAACGATGAGACGCTGCTGAATCTGCAGAAAGAGGCGCTTTCGTATGCCAGAGCAGGGGTCGATATGGTGGCCCCGTCGGGCATGATGGATGGCATGATCGCGGCGATTCGTGATGCGCTCGATGAGGGTGGCTTTGCTGATCTGCCGATCATGTCCTACGCGGTGAAATATGCCTCGGGCTACTTCGGGCCGTTCCGCGATGCGGCTGATTCGGCGCCGAACTTTGGCGACCGCGCCAGTTATCAGATGGATCCGGCCAACCGCCGCGAGGCGCTCAAAGAGGCGTGGTTGGATGTCGAAGAGGGAGCGGATATGCTGATGGTCAAGCCGGCGCTCGCCTACATGGATATTATCCGCGAAATCAAAGATGCCACGCAGTTGCCGTTGGCGGTCTATAACGTCTCGGGCGAATATGCGATGGTCAAAGCGGCCGCCGAGAAGGGGTGGATCGATGAGCGGCGGGTGGTGATGGAGACGATGCTCGGCTTCAAACGCGCCGGTGCCGACCTGATCCTCACCTACCATGCACTGGATGTGGCGCGCTGGCTGCAGGAGATAGATTGATGGCGGATGCACAAGAGGCGAACGAGACACAGGCCGATGCGCTTGACGAGGTGATCGCGCCGGCAGACGACACAGCATCCGAGCAGACCACGGACAAGCCGGTGAAGAAAAAACGTTCTTTTTTTGCTAGGTTGTTGCGATTTACCTTGATGATTGTGCTGCTTGTGGCCGTAGCAGCAGCGATACTTGCGGCGACCGGCCGGCTGCAGCCGCTCTGGGAAACACTGCAGGAGCAGATGCTCAAGGTGCAGGAGCGCGCACCCACGCTGCACCCCACACCGCACAAACCGACGATCACGCCCGCAACCACCAAACTAAGGGCAGCAGATGATCAGAGATCAGAAGCCGGCGATACCTCACACGAAATGCCGACGCCTCAAACTGACGCAGTGAGCAGTCAAGCGGCTCCAGATGCAACAGCGCCGACCCCGCCCGCGTCTGCCACAATCGAGCCGGCTACAATCAATCGGCTGCCGAGCACACCGCTATCGCCGGAGAAGGTGGAGCAGCTGTTGACCACCATGCAGCAGCTGCAACAGGAGCTGGCGCGCATGGCGCAGTCGCAGCGCCAGCTGATGCAGGGGCTCAAGGCGCAGCAGCGGATGAATCTGCAGGTGCGCTTGCGTTGGATCACCGACCCTAACAGTCGTCTGGCGCAGATTGCGCTGACTTGGGAAGAGATCTCGCTGCTCCCCGGCCTCAGTGATGCCGAGCGGCAGCAGGCGGTGCAGATGCATGCGCTGGCGCGTTCGGCGGCGGAGCGACTGCGCCTCTGGCGGCAGGCGTTGCGCAAATGGGCGGAGACACTCACCACGCCAGAGCAGCAGAATGTTCTGCCGCAGCCGGAACACCCGTGGTTGGCATGGCTGGTCAATCAGTTCCAGCTGCGCCGGGCGCCGACCGTGAGTGTGGCGCGGCAGCAGGCGCTGCGTGCGCAGCTGTTGCAGGCCGAACAACAGCTGGCGCAGGAGCAGTGGCCGGAAGCCGGTGCATGGCAACAGCTGCAGGCAGAACTGCTGCTGCAGATCAAGGCGATGGAAACGTCTGCTGACAAAGCGGCGATCGACACCGGCCTGCCGGTCAATTTCCACGCCATTCAGGCCGACTTGGCCAAACTGCGCCAGACCGCGCGGGCGTGGGCGGCGAAACATGGAGGCGCATCGTGAGATTGATTCTATTCCTGCTATTGGTGCTGGCGGTGACGGTGGCACTGATCGTCTTCCCCGATATTGCCGATCAACCGCTGCGGCTGGAGGCGTTCGGCTGGCTATTCGAGACCCGGCAGGGCGCGTTTGTCGTCGCTCTGTTGGCGCTGCTGTCGCTGACTTGGCTATTGCGTCGGCTGCTGGGCGCGCTCTTCGCCAGCCCCGGCAGCGCTTGGCGTTCATTGCGTCTTGGCAGCCGCAAACGCAAAGAGAAGCGGCTGCGCGATGGATTGGCACAGTGGATTGATGGTCGACTGACCTCGGCCGCCAAGAATCTAAGACGTGCAGAGGGAGTGCTGCCGGCATGGATCGAGGCGCTGCTACGTGTGGCGACCACGCCGGCCAGTGCGTTGTCCACGCCGTCCGAGAGTGAAGATGACTTGATGGTGGCACTGTCTGCACGCATCGCCACCGCGCCGGATGCTGATCCACCGCTTGATGCCGCCCGCCGCCGCACCCATCTGGAGGCGTGGCTGCGTGTCCACCCCGACGCACCGCTGGCGCAGGCGCGCTTGGTGGCGCTGGCTGAGGAGGAGGGAGATTGGCCGGCGGTGATCGAGGCATTGGAGGCTAAATGGCGACAGGGCAAGAGTGCTGCCGTGGATGTGAAGCCGCGACTGGTGCGCGCCTGCCTGCAGCAGGCGGCAGCAGCGCCGGCGGAGGCAATGGTCTATCTGCGCAAAGCGTATCGTCTGCAGCCGGAAGATGCGCAGGTGGTGTTGCGTTATGGCCAAGCGCTGCAGGAGAGCGGCGATCTCGATGGTGTCAAACGTCTCTGGCGCGGCTATCTGGAGCAGCACAGCAGTAAAAGCGTGGCTGCCGCGCTGCTCGAGCTGGAGCGCGATCAAGCGATGCGCGCCTACCGCAAACTGGAGCGCAAATCGGCCAAGAGCCTCAACTACGCCCAGCGCTGGCTACGCGCCGAACTCGCCCACGCCGCCGGTCTCGATGGTCTCGCCCTAGAGCAGATGCAAGCACTGGCCGAAGCAGCCGCTGCCGACGATGCCGCGATCAGTCAAGCCGCCTGGCAGAGCCTCGCCGCTTGGCACGAAGCGGCCGCTGATTACCAACAGGCCGCTAACTGCTATCGGTGGGCGATGGAAAAACGGGAGTGAATCCTCTACCGGCGAAAGGTTTACTGATCCTCTATCGGAGACTCAGCTCATCCCATAGTTTGCCCGCTAGCTGCGTTGAACATGCTCATGTGCAAAAGCACACTGCGCGTGTTCTCCTTGCCATCGAATAAACCATGGACGATCTGAACAGTTTCAGCATGCAGCTGAATAGCGACTCAGGCCGCTCTGCGAGCACCCAACTCTGAACAACAGAGAAATATGAGAATTATGCGCTTGTCACAACCCTACGGGCGCTGAGCATTCTGTGCATTGATCTGCTGCGTCAAAAAGCTACTTGAGCTCTGCAGCGAATTCAGCGCCTGCTGCATACTGGTGAACTGCTTGGTCAATGTAACCCGCTGCTGCTCCATCTGTCGTTTGATATCGTCAATCCGTTTCGTAATATCATCGTACTTGGTCTGCTCGGACTGCACCGCACTGGTCACCAAGCCTGTAATGGGGTTGCCAAAGAGATCCATCGTACTATCCATCACCGAACCGGCACCAAGGCCAAGCGTAATGGAGCCGATCGCTCCGGTGGTCGTGCCGGTGTAGAAGAGCGAAAGCCCGTCCACGCTGCCTGTCGAACCGGTCAAACCCTGGCCGCTACCGGTAGCTGACAAACCGTTGATCGTGCCTGCGACATCCAGACCCGTCGCACTGCTGGTCAATGCGCCGAATCCCAGCCCATCCGCACTCTGCGTCACCGAGAAGCTACCACCCGAGCCGAATGCATTCGCTTCCAATGCCACGCCATTTCCTGAAACCACTGCCTGCACCGGCAATGCATAGCGGCCATTGGTGATAATCGTATCGCTACCAAAATTGAGTGTGCCCTGCCCCTCATTGTTGGCCGTCAACGACACCGTCAATTGACTGTCACCCGCCGACGTATCCGTGACGGTGATGTTACCATTCGCATCAATCGAAGCAGACACCTCATTGTTAAATGTCGTTTGAATCGCCGTCAGCAAGCCGGAAATCGTATCCACCGTCGGATCCAGCACAGAGTATGTGCCGGTCACCGCAACACCGGAACGTAATGTGCCACCAATCGAAATCGTATCACCGGCGGCCACACCCACACCCAAAGCAGAGAAAGTGGTCGATCCATTGGCCGGCGTAGCCGGAGCACCTGGCACAGTCAACGCCGTCGAGAGCTGATGCTGCTCGGTATAATCTTTGCCGAGCTCTGCATTCAATGCTGAAACAATCTGACTCTGAGTCTGCCCCGCCGTCAGCGCCACTGTCGCCGAACGTGTGCCAGCCGTCACCGTGATCGACTCACTGGCCGCCAATCCTGCTGTAAGATTCGTCGCCCCCGTCAATGTCGCCTTGGTGGCCGCCTGCGTGATATTCACATCGTATGTGCCGGATGGCGCGTTC
>JALUXN010000138.1 GCA_027018975.1 Mariprofundaceae bacterium
GCCGACAATCAATGCCGGGCGCACGCCCTCCTCCGCAATCAGGCGGATCACCTCGAGCAGCGCGGTCGGCGCATTGCCGACGCCGACAATGGCGCCATCGAGCAGCCCCAGCCGCTGCGCCTTGCGTATCGCCTGCACCGCGCGCGTGGTACCCGCCTGCTTGGCCGCCGCGATCACATCCGCATCCGAGATAAATTGATGGGTCTGCACACCGAAATGCGCCAGACGCGGCTGCGACAGTCCGACACAGATCATCTCCACATCGGCGACAATCGGCGCCCCCGCCGCAATCGCCGACAACCCCGCCTGCATGGCATCGGGGTGAAATTCGGTCAAGCCGTTGAACTCAAAATCGGCAGTGGCATGGATCATGCGCCGCACCAGCGGCCACTGCAGATCGCTGTATTGCGCATGCGCCCCCGCCTCGGCATCGACAATCGCGAATGAAGAGTGCTCAATCCGCTGCCCCGCCCGGGTCATCTGCTCGGTAATCTGATTGCTTTGACTCATGCTCTTCTCTCCAACTCTCTGTATATCACCCACGCTTCACGACGGGCGCAGGATGGTATCAACCGCTGCTGCCGCTGTCTCAGGGTAGTCGGTCGAGTAGTGCAGACCGCGCGATTCGTGGCGCTGCTGGGCGCTGCGGATAATCAGTTCGGCGACGGTGGCGAGGTTGCGCAGTTCGAGCAGATCCTTGCTCACCGGGTGGCGCCAGTAGTAGGCGGCGATCTCATCCTGAATCAGCTGCAGGCGGCGGGCGGCGCGGGCAAGGCGCTCATCGGAGCGGACAATGCCGACGTAGTGGGACATGGTGGCGCGAATCTCATCCCAGTTCTGTTTGATCTGAATCCGCTCCGTCTCCGGCACGATGCCGGAATCATCCCACGCCGGCACAGGCGCAAGCGACACCTGCGCAGCGTTGGCGATACTGCTGGCGCAGTGATCGGCCATCACCAGACACTCCAGCAGCGAATTGCTGGCCAGCCGGTTGGCGCCATGCAGGCCGGTGCAGGCGGTCTCGCCGATGGCGTAGAGACCAGCAATCGTCGTCGCCCCGTCGATGCCGGCCTGAATGCCGCCACAGATATAGTGCGCTGCCGGCACAATCGGGATCGGCTCATGGCACATGTCGATCCCCAGCTTGAGCAGGCGAGCGTGGATATTGCGGAAGTGGTCGCGGATGATCGCCTTGCCGATCGGCCGCGCATCGAGATACATGCAGTCCGCCCCCTGCTTCTTCATCTCATGGTCGATCGCCCGCGCCACAATGTCGCGCGCCGCCAGCTCGCCGCGCTGGTCGTAGTCAAAGACAAAGCGCCGCCCGCGCTGATCGACCAGATGCGCCCCCTCGCCGCGCAGTGATTCGGAGAGCAGCATATTGGAGCCTTGGCGATGGTAGAGGCAGGTGGGGTGAAATTGAATAAACTCCATATTCATCACCGGCACGCCGGCGCGCCACGCCATGGCGATGCCGTCACCGGTGGCGGCGTGCGGATTGGAGGTGTAGAGGTAGGTCTTGCCGACGCCGCCGGTAGCCAGAATCACCTGTTTCGCCGCCACACTGATCACGCGATTGGCCGGATTAAGCAGATATGCACCGATACAGCGGCGCTCGGCACCCTCGCCGCTACAGATCAGATCGATCACCGTATGCTGCTCCAGTCGGCGCACATTGGGTTGCGGTGCCAGCTGCGCCATCAACGCTTCAACAATCGCCCGCCCCGTCGCATCCTGCACATGCGCGATGCGGCGGCTGCTGTGCCCCCCTTCGCGCGTCAGATGCAACTCGCCACCCTGCTCATCAAAGCCGGTGCCGATCGCCGCCAGCTCGGCAATGATCTGGCCGCCGTGGCGCACAATCGCCTCCACCACATCGGCATGGCAGAGCCCAGCACCGGCGCGCAGCGTGTCCTGCACATGCGCATCGACCGAATCGCTCGCCGCCACCACGCCGGCAATGCCGCCCTGCGCATTCCAGCTGCTGGAGTCCTGAAAGGAGTCTTTGTTGAGCAGCATCACCTCGCCCTGCTGCGCCAGACGACTGGCGGCCAATAGCCCTGCCGCGCCGCCGCCGATAACCAGAAAATCGGTCTGCATCTGCGCGTCCATCAGAGGTTGTCCACCACCGCTTCGAGTCGGGTCAGTGCCAGCAGCAGGTGCATGCGGCGCGCCTCAGCGCGGCGTGGCTCGCCGGCGCTATCCTCCAGCGCCCCCTGTTCACGGCAGAATTGCTCCAGTTCCGGCCAGTAGCGGTGGCGCTGCCAGAGCTCGGCAGCGCGCTCGGCGAAGTGATTGCCCGGCACCGCCAACAGCTGCTCCAGCGCCCGCAGCTGCAGGTGGGTCAGGCGATGCAGCCACTCGCGACGCAGGGCGTGCTCGTCCCGCCGCCCCCACTCAGGACTGCGCAGCGGTGTCTCCATCGCTTCGATCGGCAGTACCGCGAGGCAGG
>JALUXN010000139.1 GCA_027018975.1 Mariprofundaceae bacterium
TGCAGTGCGTTCTTTGGCAGATAGAACCGATAACTCAAGGGAATGCAAGCCCAGCGCCCTTTGATTTTCTTCAGCAGACCAATGGTGGTGAAGCATTGCGCCCACGGGTGTTGCGCGACAATTACGGTGTCCGGTCAGCGACAATTAGCTTGTCCGGTTTGAACCGGCTGTATATTGGTCTGAGAAGCAATGGAGGTTTCTCATGCCGGGCAGTTGGATTAACCACGCACAGGGGTCACTGTATATGACATCACGATTCAAAGGTGACAGCCAGGAACGAGCGGCATCACGCAGCGGTTTCTCAGAGCGTTCAGGTCGCAGGATAGAGAAAGGCGAAGGCGGGCCGGAGCATCGTAAGCCCCGCCGCCATCGCACCAGAAAAGATCCTTTCGCATCCGTATGGGTGCCGGAGCTTGTGCCGATGCTGGAAGCGCATCCCGATCTCAAGCCAGTCACGCTACTGGAGTACCTTCAACGTCAGTATCCGGGGCAATATCCCGATTCGATTCGGCGTACGCTGGAGCGCCGGGTCAAACAATGGCGTGCAAACTACGGGCCGGAGAAAGAAGTGATTTTTCGTCAACTCCACGAACCCGGTTTGATGGGTATCTCAGATTTCACCGAGCCGAAGGACAGCTTCCATATCACCATTCGCGGTAAAGCATTGGATCACCGGCTGTTTCATTTTCGCCTGCCATTCTCAGGCTGGAGTTTTGTTCGTGTGATTGAGAGCGGCGAGTCTTTTGTCGCTCTGACGACCAGCTTGAATGATGCCCTGCAACGTCTTGGGGGCGCGCCGCAAACCCACCGCACCGATAGTTTATCCGCCGCCTACAAAAACCTGAGCAATGATGAGAAACAGGATGCCACGAAGCGTTATCAGGAGTTCTGCGAGCATTACGGCATGAAGCCCACGCGCAACAACCGTGGCGTCAGTCATGAGAACGGCGCCATAGAAAGCCCTCACGGCCACCTCAAACGCCGTATCGGGCAAGAGCTGATGCTCAGGGGAAGCAGCGATTTCGACAGCGTGGAGAGTTACAGCCGCTGGCTGGATAATCTGGTCAGCAGACTTAACCGCCGTCATCAGGATAAGATCACTGAGGAGCGTGCAACACTGATTCCACTGCCGCCAGTTCGGGCTGTGGATTATGATGAAGTTGTTTGCCCGGTCTCTTCGACAAGCACCATCATCGCCAAGCGTGTAACCTACACCGTGCCGTCACGCCTGATTGGCGAGTCGTTACGGGTTCGCGTCTACGAACGTCATCTGGAACTATTCCTCGGCAACGATAAGACATATGAGTTGCAACGGGCTTTCCCCAGTGGTGGCAACAACAACCGGGGCCGCAAGATTGATTTCCGTCATGTCATTGAATCCCTGGTGAAAAAACCACAGGCATTCCGCCATTCCGTGCTGCGCGATGATCTGCTGCCCAATGACCAGTTCCGCGCCATCTGGAAACGGGTGGATGCAGAGATGGAAGCGCACTTTGCCTGCAAGTTTATCGTCAATGTGCTGTATATCGCCGCCAAAGGCGATTGCGTGCAGGCACTGGGGGACTGGTTGCTGAAACAGGAGAATCTACCGCCACTACACCTGATTCAGCAGCGTTTTTACCCCACGCCATCGTCACATCATCAGGTCAGTGGTAAGCAGCATGATGTCATCGATTATGACCCGCTGATCAAGGGTGGTCAGTCATGAGTGCTACAGCCGAACTGCCAGCTCTGCTGCGTAGTCTGCGTTTGCCAACGATAGGAAATATGTGGCAATCCCTGCTGGCGCAGGCGGAAGATGAACAATGGAGCCATGCACGCTATCTGAGCGTGTTGTGCGAACATGAAGCCAATGAGCGTGAATCTAGGCGTATTGCCCGCTTTACACGGGAGTCGGGCTTACCGATAAGCAAAACCATCACCAGCTTTGAATTCCATACTGAAATGATTCCATATAAAGCGCGCATTGAAGCGCTCTCTTCCACATGCGACTGGGTAGAGAGAGCCGATAACCTGCTGATCTTCGGCCCCAGCGGCGTGGGTAAAACACATCTGGCTGCGGCCATTGGGCATAGCCTGATTCAACAGGGCATACGCATCCGTCATTTCTCATCGGTTTCACTGGTTCAAATGCTACAACAGGCTCGCAACGACCTGCGTTTGGATGATGCCTTGCACAAGTTGGATAAATACGCCGTGATTATCCTCGATGACATCGGCTACGTCCGCAAAAGCGAGGCGGAAACCCATGTCCTGTTTGAACTGATATCATACCGCTACGAATCGGGCAGTATTATTGTAACATCAAATCAACCGTTTTCCGGCTGGGAGGGTATTTTCCCGGACAGCTCCATGACTGTTGCCGCCATAGATCGACTCGTACACCACAGCATCATTCTCGATATCCAGGCGCAAAGCTTTCGCAAGCGCTACGCCGAATCACA
>JALUXN010000140.1 GCA_027018975.1 Mariprofundaceae bacterium
ATACAGTATCGAACAGACGCTGGGCACGCCGATGCTGGATAGCTCGCTCCACCCGCACCGCGTCACCTACTACGAAGAGTATGAAGATGAGGATGACGGCAAGGTCTACATGCGCGGCATCGAGATCATCTATGACGACGCCCTGCGCGCCAAATCGATCCGAAAATTCGGCTTCGACAAGAAGATCGCGCATGATAAAGGGTGGTTCAAGTAACTACGCAGCCCATGAACCACGAACACCGACGCCAGAAAGATTTCACCCGCTTCGCCCTGCCGCTCCTTACGGCACTGCTGCTCGCCGGCTGCGCGAAACCGCTTGCCCTGCTCAACCACACCTTCAAGCAGGAACCCGTCCGGCAGGTTAAAGCGCCACAGTCGACACCTGCTACGAGCACACAACAGGCCAGCACTTCGGAAAAAAGCACTACTCAGCCCACAAGCGCAAGTAATACACTGCAACATGCCACAGCGCCCACCCCAGCCAACCCCATCCTTCAGGAGCTGAGTCCGGCAGACATTCACGCCGCACGCCAGCAGGCACTGGCGCACATCCGCCTTAGCTGGCCGACCATTGCCAAACGCTCCACTTATGTACGCGCCCGCATCCTTGCCACCCTCGACGAGCTGCACGCGCCCGCCTCGCTGCAACTGCTGCCGGCCATTGAATCGACCTACGATCCCTATGCGATCTCCGCAACCGGCGCGCGCGGTCTCTGGCAACTGATGCCGCGCACCGCGCACAGCCTCGGTATCAGCGAAAATGCGTCGATCGATGGTCTGCGCCATATCGAGCAGTCCACCCGCGCCGCCGTCCGTTATCTGCAGCGGCTGCATCAACACTTTCATAGCTGGCCACTGGCGATTGCCGCCTACAACCTCGGCCCCAATGCCGTCGCCAGACGGCTGCAAGCACACCCTTGGCAGCCGCAGGATGGGCTTGATGCGCTGCCGATTCCATCGCCTACCCGCTGCTATGTGCAACACTTTGTCGGTCTGACCGCGCTGATCGATGACGGCACACTCACCCTGCCCGAACCGATTGCCACCGCGACAGTCACCCTGCCGGCGCCAATCGACCTTGTCCGCCTGAATCAACTCGCGGGGCTATCGGAGAACGCCATCTTCCGTTTCAATCCGGCACTGAACCGAGCGCAATATCTCCACCAGCCGCTCACCATTCACCTGCCACGCCGCTCCGAAGCGGAGCTTGCCACCATTGTGCAACGCGCCGCGCCGCAATTTGTCCGTGTCACAGTCCATGCCGGCGACAGCTTGTGGGGGATCGCCCGCCGCCACAACACCCATATCACCACCCTGAAACAGCTCAACCCGACGCTGGGCAGTTATCTCCATGTCGGCCAGAGTCTGAAGGTGCCGGCTGACGATCTCGCCGCTGCCCAAGGCACTATCAACCCCCTTCTCACCACCAAGCGCCGCATCCGCTACACAGTACGCAGTGGTGATTCGCTCTGGCGCATCGCCCACCGCTTCGGCACCACACCCAAGGCGATCGCCCGCATCAACAACATCAAAATGAACCACCCCATCCGCGCCGGCGATACCCTCTGGGTATTCAAAAAGGTGCGCCCCAGCTGAATACCGTGCCGCGCATCCTCAGCTGCCTGCTGCTGTTGCTCATCGCTGCCTGCTCCGATCAGCAGCCGGCTGAGCAGACGCGCATCGACATCGCCCCCAGCGAAGACGTGCCGGCATACGGCGACCGGCTGGTCGATGCCAGTATTGGCGACGCCACCAATCTGATCCCGATGATCGCCGGCGATGCCGCTAGCCATGCCATCGCCGGCCAGCTCTATCTGTCGCTGCTGAAGTATGACAAAAACCTCAACCTCACCGGTCAACTGGCCGAATCGTGGCAGGTCGCAGCCGACAACAAGACCATCACCTTCCACCTCAAACCCAATCTGCACTGGACGGACGGTAAACCACTCACCGCTGCCGATTGCGCCTTCACCCTCCAGCTGATGCAGGACAAACACACCCAGAGCGCCTACAAGGCCGACTACGCACTCGTCTCCGCCTACGAAGCGCCCGACGCGCGCACCTTCATCGTCCACTATCGCGAACCCTTCTCGCCGGCGCTCGCCTCATGGTCGTCACTGGCGATCCTGCCGCAGCACATCTTCGCCGGCGTCGATATCATGCACACATCGCTATCGCGCCAACCGGCGGCCACCAGCGGCCCCTACCAGCTCAAGGCGTGGCAGCCGCAGCAGTCGATTCTGCTCACCGCCAACCCGCACTATTTCGACGGTCCGGTCTGGATCAGCGAACGGCTCACCCGCATCATCCCCGATCGCGCCACCCAGTTCCTCGAACTCTCCGCCGGCAAACTCGACTCCGCCGGCCTATCACCCACCCAGTACAGCCGCCTCTTCCCCCGCAACCAATTCCTGACCAGCCACTACAACCGCTATA
>JALUXN010000141.1 GCA_027018975.1 Mariprofundaceae bacterium
ATGTCAGCTCGAAAATCACCTGATCACCGGGGCGCACCGGCTTACGGAAACGCACCCCATCGATGCCGGTAAAATAGACCAGATAGTCGCGATCATCCTCGACCGACTGAAAAGCAAGCATACCGCCCGCCTGCGCCATCGCCTCCACCAGCAGCACCCCCGGCATCACCGGATGGGTGGGAAAATGGCCGGTAAACTGCGGCTCGTTCATACTGACATTCTTCAGCGCCCGGATCGACTGCTCCTTCTCAAAATCGAGAATCCGATCGATCAGCAAAAACGGATAGCGGTGCGGCAAGCGCCGCATGATCTCGTCAATATTCAGTTCAGCCATCTACTTCTCTCCTTGCTTGCGCGCTGCCATCCGCTGCGCCTTCCAGATCTCCGGCAGCTTCATCATCAGCGCAGAGACTTTCAACCATAAGCGGTGCGGCATCGCCGGCGTGCCCGCATAGACGCCGCCGGACTCCAGATCCGAAATCACGCCCGACTGCGCCACCAATTTCACCCCATCGCCCACCTTGATATGACCGGCCAAACCGGTCTGACCGCCAAACTGACACCCTTTCCCCACCGTTGTGGAGCCGGAAATCCCTGCCTGACTGGCCATCACGGAAAACGCACCGATGCGCACGTTGTGGGCAATCTGAATCAAATTATCGAGCTTCACACCACGCTCAATCACCGTATCGCCAATCGCACCACGATCGATACAGGTGTTGGCACCGATCTCCACACCATCCTCAAGAATCACACGCCCGACCTGCGGAATTTTGACATGCTGGCGCCCATCCCACGCATAACCGAAACCATCGGAACCAATCACCGCCCCGGCCTGCAGAATCACGTCATTACCCAGCACACAGCCATGCGCCACCGTCACATGCGCATGCAATAGACAGTTCGCACCGATAGTGACCCCCTCTTCGATCACCACCCCGGCGCCAATCACCGTCCCCGCACCGATGGTGACACCAGCGCCAATCACCGCATTGGCACCCACATCGACATCGTCGGCCAGCTTGGCAGTCGCATCGATCGCCGCCGCAGGGTGACGCACACCGCGACCGCAAGGCTGCGGATGAAATGCGCGCTGCAGCGTAGCAAATGCAAGATAGGGATCAGCCACACGAATCACCGGACAAGCGGCCGATGATGCCTCACCATCATCGGCAAGCAGCACAGCCGCCGCCGCAGTATGTTTCAGATCAGATTTATAGCGGGGATTGGAGAGGAATGAGAGATCATGCGCACCGGCCTCAGCCAGTGTATTCACACTGCAAATCGTTATCTGGGCGATCGCATCATCTGCACGATAATCTTTCGGTGTTTCAAGCCGACCACCAACGAGCGTGGCTATCTCTTGCAGTGTAAATCGCGGCACAGCAGTGAAGTAGTGAAAATCGCGCGCTTATTTCTGCGCGTCGAGCAGTCGGGTAACCTCGCCGGTAATATCCAGCGCCGGATTGGCGTAGAGTGAAACCGGTTTCGGCAAAATAAAATCGTAATGCTTCTCCTTGCCATAGGCGGTAATCACCTTCTGGAACTTGGACATGGTCGCAATATCGATACGATTCTTCTCGGCTGAGAGCTCCTCCTGAGCATCCTGCTGCATGCGCTGGAACTCTTTGGTCATATCTTTGAGCTGCTGCTGCTGTTTGGAGAGGTGCTCCTGCGACATGAGCGACGGCGACATCAACGCCTTCTCCGCTTTGCTGATCTTATCTTTCAATGCCCTGAGCTGCTTGACCTTCTTATCATTCAACGCCCGCAGCCGGGTCATCCCCTGCTTATACTCCGCCGTATTCTCCAGCGCCGATTTAATATCGACATAGGCGATCTTCAAGCCATCCGCCCGCGCCGGCGCGACATGCGCCATCAGTAGCAACGCACCAGCCACCATGATCGATACCAACTTCATCTGTTTTGCCATCTGTATCTCCTATCGCTTCGTCACGATCGATTATTCAAAATATTTTTCACGCTCCTGAATCAAAAAGAGCTACCCAACATAAACTCAAACACACGCGGCACATCGCCCGGCTGCTTCTTGAGCGCATACGACCACATCAACCCAATCGGCCCAATCGGCGAAATCCACTCAAGACCGAACCCTGCCGAATAGCGCAAGTCAGAGAAAGCAAATTTTGTCGGCCCGTTGACAATCAACGTACCGCCCGCACCCGGCACCTGCGCCTTATCCGGCAGACCCCACACTGTACCGGTATCAGCAAAGAGCACACCGCGCAGATTCGGGGTGTCGATCATCGGGATCGGCACAAACATATTGATTGAACCACGCACCATCTTATCGCCACCGACCGCATCGCCCGTCGCGGCATCGCGCAGCGACACGCCGTAGGAGTCAAAGCCGCGCAAGCTGCCGATACCACCGAGCGAATAACGGCGCCAGAGCGGCGCATTCGAGCCGCGCAGGGACCCCAGCGTACTCGCCTCCACGGAGGGGTTGAGCACATAGAGCTCATCTTCATCAAACGGCAGATAGAGGCTGGATGAAGCGGATGCCTCCCAGAACTGCTTATCACCACCGGGGCCTGCAACATTAAAACGCAGCGCCTCAATATGACCACTGCGCGGCGCCACCAGTCGATCTCGACTATCCCACACCAGCGACTGGGTCAATTCACCAATGCGATTGTTCCCCTCCTGCGCCCGCAGCAGCAGCGATGCGTTCGGATCAATCCCCGAGAGATTAGTGTTGCTGAATTGGTAACCAATGCCATAACTCAACCGGTGGGTGATCGGAATACTGAAATCGACACCAATCGCCGATGAGTTGGTCAGATAGTTCGCGGTCGTCAACGGATTGGTCTTCACCTTGCTGCCGTGAATCGACGCGCTCACATTGCTGTCAAGGAAATAGGGGTCGGTAAAGCTAGCTGTGACATTCTGGGTCACGCGACCATAGGTACCATTGAGGCTGGCCTGATACCCCTTGCCGAAGAGGTTCGATTCAGAAATTTTGGCAGTCAGAATCACCTTCTCCTGCTGCGAATAACCGATACCGCCGGAGATCGAGCCGGAGCGTTTCTCCTTCACCTTCACCTTGGCAATCACCTTATCGCTCGCCGAACTCTTCGGCAGCGACACACGCACATCCTCGATGTAGGGCGCGCGCAGCAGATCCTCCTTACTCTCATTCACCTGTCGCCCATAATAACGCGCCCCCTCATGCTGCTTCAGCATACGGCGGATAACGATATCATCGGTCTTCTCATTGCCCGAGATCTCAATGCGCTCGACATAGATCTCTTCGCCCTTCTCGACATCAAACGTGATCGCCACAGTGTGATCTTCGATATTGCGTTTCATCATCGGCGTCACCGACGCGAACGCATACCCCTCGTTGGCCACCCGTTCGGTGATCGCCTTAATAGTCGCCTGCAGCGCATCGATGGAGTACTCATCCCCCGGCTCGAACTCGATCAAATCGAGGAGCGTCTGTTTATCCGGCACCAGATCACCCTGCACATCCACCTTCGATATATGGTACTGCGCGCCCTCATGCACCCCGAACACCAACGCAAAGCTGCGCTTATCCTCAGACATAATGACCTGACGCGAATCCAGACGCATATCGAGATAGCCGTGATTGAGATAGAAGCGCTGCAACATCTGACCATCAGCGCCAAATTTCTTGCGGTCAAAAACATCCTTGTTCATCAACCACGCCATGAAATCCGTCTGCTTGGAAAAAATTGCACCGCGCAGTTTACTGTCACTGAACGCCTTATTGCCGACCATATAGATGCGGCTGATACGGGTCACCGCCCCCTCATCCACACGGATCAACAGATCCACCCGGCCATCCTTACGCGGCGTCGCGTCAAAATGAATATCGACCTGATAATAACCTTTTTTAAGGTACCCCTTGAGCAGCAGGTTACGGTCAGCCGTCTCATTCATTGGATTAAATACCGCGCCGGGCTTCAACTTCATGCGCAACTTCAGGTCTTTGTAGCGGAACTTTTTGTTCCCCTCCATCTCCAGTTTGGCGATCAATGGATACTCTTTCACCTTGCAGATCAGATGAATACCACGCGCCACCCGCCGTCCGACAAACCGAACATCCTTAAAAAAACCGCTCTTATATAGGCGGCGGACATCCTTACTTAATGTGCGACGATCGAGCTGCTGACCCACCCTGCTATGCATCTTCGCCAGCACTGTCTCACGCTCAACGTAGCGATTGCCCTGCACATCGATCGATAGGATGGTGTTGGCACCGGAATTGGCGCCCGCCGCACTATCGCCCACGCCAGCTGCCTGCGCAGTCAGCGAGGAGAGCATCAACAGCACCCATAACAACAGAATACGCATCTTATCCCCTAAACAGGCGCGAAATATCATTATAAAAGGCAAACACCATCAGCGACAGAATCAGCACCAAGCCAATCATCTGCATCGTCTCCAGCGCCTTGGGCGAGAGCGGCCGGCCGCGCAGCTTTTCCAAGCCGAGAAAGAATAGCAGTCCCCCATCCAGAATCGGTACCGGCAATAGATTCAGCACCCCGAGATTGACCGAGATCAGCGCCAGAAAGCCGATGAAATAGACCAGTCCCAGCTCCGCCGTGCGGCCGGCCAGCTGCGCGATGGCAATCGGCCCGCCGAGATTATCGGCGGAGATCGATGATGTCACCATTTTGCCAAACACGCTCAGCGTCATGGTGGTCATCTCCCAAGTGCGCGTAAAGCCATACAGCGCCCCCTCGATGACTCCCATGCGATAACGTTCCATGCCGTGCAGCGGCGCGGATGCCAGACGCACCCCGACACGCCCCTGATGCTGCGCATCACTGCCCGGTGTGACCGACAGCTGCAGCACCATCTCCCCGCGCTGCACCACTAGCGACAGCGGCTGGCCGGGGTGTTGTTTCACCTGTTCAATAAACTGACTGACGCGGCTCACCGGCACACCACCCACCTGCTGGATCACATCACCGCGCTGCAAACCGGCGCGCATCGCCGGCGAACCCTTCACCACATCGGCAATGCGCACCACCAGCCCCGGATTGATACCCAGCACCTGATCGGCCACATCCATCAGCAGCGGATCTTTCGCCTGCGCCGGCAGACTCAGATGCAGCGTGCGTGCCGCGCCATCACGCTGCAGACGCAGGGTCACATCGTGCCCCACCGCCGGCTTCAAACGCTCCTCCAGCTGCTGCCATGCATGCACCGCTGCGCCGTCCACCGCCACAATACGATCACCCGCCTCGATGCCCGCCTGCTCGGCGATGGAGACCGGTGCAACAAAGCCCACCACCGGCGGCAACACCGACTGCCCCATCCAGCCGACCACCATGTAGGCCACAATGGCAAAGAGAAAATTAAAGCCGGGGCCGGCCGCTGCCACCGCCGCCCGCTTCCAAACCGGCTGCAGATGAAAAGCGCGCTGCTGCTCCGCCTCGGAGAGCGGCTGCGCCGCACCCTGCTCGCCCCCTTGCTCGTCAGGATTCTCGCCCAGCATCTTCACATAACCGCCGAGCGGGAAGGCGGCGATCACATACTCCACCTCGCCATCCATACTGCGCCACGAAAAGAGCGCCGGGCCGAAACCGATGGAGAACTTCTCCACCCGAATACCCAGCTTCCGCGCCACCGAAAAGTGGCCATATTCATGCACCGCAATCAGCAGCGCAATCGCCGCCACAAACGCGAGCGTGGTATGCAACAGTTCCATCATCGCATCATCATCCTGAAATCACCTCGTCGGCCCGTCCTCTGGCCTGCGCGTCATGCAGCCACACCTCATCCAATGTTTCCACCACCACGTCATCGGTGCGCGCCAACACCTGCTCCACCGTGGTGACAATATCCATAAAGCCGATCTTGCCGGCGCGAAACGCCGCGTTGGCCACCTCATTGGCGGCATTGAAGGCGATGGCCAGCGAATCGCCGCCGCGCAGAATCGTCTTGACCAGGCCCATCACCGGGAAGCGCGCCTCATCGACCGCCTGAAAGGTCAACTGCCCCTGCCGCGCCAGATCAAGCGGCGCAATACCGGTCTCCAACCGCGGCTCGGCCTGCATCGCATAGGCGATCGGCATGCGCATATCGGGCATCGCCAGCTGCGCCAGCACAGAGCCGTCGCGATAGCCGACCATGGCGTGGATAATACTCTCCGGATGAATCACCGCATCGAGCTGTTCGGGCTTAAGATCAAACAGCCAGCGCGCCTCAATCAGTTCCAGCGCCTTGTTGACCATGGTCGCCGAATCGATGCTGATCTTCGCGCCCATATCCCAGTTCGGATGCGCCACCGCCTCCGCCGGCGTCACCGCGCGCAAACTGGCCGGATCACGCTGCCGGAACGGCCCGCCTGAGGCGGTCAGCACCACCGATGTCACCGAGGCGCGATCATGCCCCTGCAGACACTGATGTACCGCCGCATGCTCCGAATCGACCGGCACCACCTCAGCGCCCGAGGCCGCTGCTGCACGCATAAAGATATGACCGGCGGTGACCAAGCACTCTTTGTTCGCCAGCCCGACACACTTGCCCGCCTGCACCGCTGCCAGCGTCGCCGGCAGGCCGGCCGAACCGACCATCGCCGCCATCACCATATCGGTCTCGCTGGCAGCCGCCAGTTCAACCGCCGCATCCATACCGCCAGCCAGCTTCACGCCCGCCGGCAGCCGCTCACGCAGCGACGCACAGACACTCTCGTCGGTCATCACCACCCACTGCGGTTTAAGCTGTGCAGCCAGCTCGGCCATCTTCTCCACATTGCGGTGGCCGACCAGCGCATGGGCGGAGAATTTATCCGGATGACGGCGCATCACATCCGCCGTACTGCAGCCGATCGAGCCTGTTGCGCCGAGTACCGTCATTCGCTTCATAATGTTCTCCACACCAGCCAGGTCACCGGCACCGCCATCAGAATCGCATCGAGCCGATCAAGAAAACCGCCATGACCGGGCAGCCAGCGGCCACTATCCTTCACCCCGACCAGCCGCTTCACCGCCGACTCCGACAGGTCACCCAACATGCCGGCAATCACCGCCACAAAGGCGAGCAGCAGCCCCTCGGCAAATGAAAATGTCTCCGTATAGATCCAGTAGCCACTGGCCACCGGCAGGCCGAAAAAGAGGCCGCCCCACGCCCCTTCAATCGATTTGCCGGGGCTGATCGCCGGGCAGAGCTTGCGCCGGCCAAAGCTGCGGCCGGCAAAATAGGCGGCAATATCCGATGTCCAGACCGCCAAACAGATCCCGATCACCAGCGCCTGGCCATCGGCTGTAACGTGGGTTTTGGCAATCACCAGCGCGAACAGCGCCAACCAGCCAAAGAGCCAAATCATGGCGGTAAAAGCGCCAAACTCCGCCGCCTGCCCCCGCGCCGCCGCCACAAAGAGCAGAAACCAGAAGAAGATCATCAACAGCAGCGGTGTGACATGCAGGGTCAGCACAAACAGACTCCAAGCCACCGCCGCCGCCAGCAAGTAGGCGACCGGATAGGGCAACTTGACCATCAGAATCATCTCCGCCGTCACCAACAGTCCCAGCAGGCCGAGCGTCACATTAAAGGCCAGCCCATCGAGATGGAAATACCACCCCCACACCGCCAGCAACAGCACCAGCGCCGTGATCACCCGTTTGGTCAATTCATTCATTTCGCGGCAACTTGCTCGCTGGTTTTGCCATAGCGCCGCTCACGGTTGGCATAGTCGAGCAGCGCGGCGCGCAGGTCATCCTTGCTGAAGTCGGGCCAGTAGCGATCGCTGAAATAGAGCTCCGCATAGGCGGCATCCCAGAGATGGAAATTGGAGATCCGGTGTTCGCCACCGGTGCGGATGAGCAGATCGAGCGGTGCAATATCATGGCACCACATCATCTGACGGAACTGATCGAGCGTTAGCGCCGCCATCGCCTGCGCCGGATCAGGCTGGTTTATCGCCCATGCACAGGCCTGTTTGGTCGCCGCAAGAATCTCCTGCTGACCACCGTAATTGAGGCAGAGGATCATCTGGATGCCCGTGTTATTTGCAGTCTCGGCAAGGGCAAACTCAACCGCCTTACGCGCACTACCCGGCAGGGCTGAAATATCACCGAGCACACGGAAGCGCACCTGATTCTCCATCATCTCCGGCAGCGTGCGCCGAATCAGCACGGCCAAGAGACTCATCAGCGCCCGCACTTCCAGCTTCGGGCGGTTCCAGTTTTCAGTAGAAAAGACGTACAGCGAGATCTGTTTGACGCCGAAATCATTGGCCCAGCGCACCACTTCGCGCGCCACCTCCGCACCCCGCTTATGACCCTCCACGCGCATCTTCCCGCGCGCTTTGGCCCAGCGACCATTGCCATCCATAATCACGCCGACATGGTGCGGCAGCTGGTTGGCATCCAGCGGCGCGTCATCCTCCAGACCGCTCATCTCCTGCGAGGATTCTCCCATTAAACAGTCAGGATATCTTGTTCTTTATGCTCGACAACCTGATCAACCTCCGCTGTAAAACGGTCGGTCACCTTCTGGATCTCTTCCTGCAGCCGCTTGCTCTCATCTTCGGAGAGCCCCTCATCCTTAACCTGCTTCTTCACCGCATCATTGGCATCGCGGCGGATATTGCGAATCGAGACCTTCGCCTTCTCACCCACCGCCTTCACCTGCTTGACGAGATCCTTGCGGCGATCTTCGGTCAACTCCGGCAACACGATGCGAATCACCTCACCATCGCTGGTCGGATTCAGGCCGAGATCAGATTTGAGAATCGCCTTCTCGATGTCGCCGAGAATCGTCTTCTCCCACGGCGCAATCATCAGCATGCGCGGCTCCGGCACGGAGATATTGCCGACTTGCGCAACCGGCACATCCGAGCCGTAATAGTTCACCCGCACATGGTCGAGCAACGCCGCATTGGCACGCCCGGTGCGAATCGTCGCCAACTCCGATTTGAGCGCAGCGATCGTCTTCTCCATCCGTATTTCCATATCCTGCTTCATCGCTTACCCCTCCTTGACCAGCGTGCCGACCGCTTCGCCGGCCACCGCTCTGAGCATCTGCCCCGGCGTGGTGACATCAAAGACCACGATCGGCATCTGATTATCCCGACAGAGCGACATCGCCGTGGCATCCATCACGCCGAGGCGATCATTGAGCGCCTGCGTAAATGTCAATGTATCGTAACGGGTGGCTGACGGATCTTTGACCGGATCAGCCGTATAGATGCCGTCCACCTTGGTACCCTTGAGCACCGCGTCGGCCTGGATCTCCATAGCGCGCAGACTGGCCGCCGTATCGGTGGTGAAGTAGGGATTGCCGGTACCGGCACCAAAAATGACAATGCGCCCCTTCTCCAAGTGGCGCACTGCACGTCTGCGGATATAGGGCTCCGCCACCTCTTTGATATGTAGCGCCGAGATCACCCGCACCGTCGCGCCCTGCCGCTCAATGGCATCCTGCAGGGCAATGGCGTTCATCACCGTCGCCAGCATCCCCATGTAATCGGCACTGGCGCGATCCATGCCGGAGGCCATGCCGCTCATACCGCGGAAGATGTTGCCGCCGCCAATGACAATCGCCAGCTCCACACCCGACTGCTGTACTTCGATCAACTCCGCCGCCAGACGATCGATTGTCGTCGTATCGATACCGAAAGGCGTCTCGCCCATCAGCACCTCGCCGGAGAGCTTCAGCAGCACCCGCTTGTATGGGTGCTGCTGCATCGTTTCGCCATCAGCCGCCGTCATTGCGGATCAGCTACCCTGAATCTGGGCAGCCACTTCGGCAGCGAAATCTTCCTCTTTCTTCTCAATGCCCTCACCGAGCTGGAAGCGATCCATGCTGACCACTTTGGCTCCGCCAATCGCCTTGCCCACCTTGGTGTCGGTGTCCATGACAAAGTCCTGCTCCAAGAGGCAGTTCTCGGCATAGAAGCGATTCATCTGACCGGTGACAATCTTCTCAACAATAGCCTCCGGCTTACCACTGGCAATGGCGCGCTCGCTCAACACCGCCCGCTCACGATCCGCAGTCGCCGTATCGACATCCTCACGCGCAATAAAGCGCGGATTCGCCGCCGCCACATGCATCGCCACACCGCGTGCCAAGGTCGCATCGATATCGCCCTCAATGCCGACCAATACGCCGATCTTACCACCGCCATGCACATAAGCGGCCACCGTGCCATCGACTTCGCTGCGTGCGAAACGACGGATGGTCATATTCTCACCGATGGTTGCAATCAGCTGCGACAGCGCCTGCTCTACCGTCAACTCAGCGTCAAACGGCAGCGCCTTCAACGCCTCCACATCGGCCGGATTCTCTTTGATGATCAACGCCGCCAGCGCGTTGGCAAAGCCGAGGAACTTGTCGTTCTTACTGACAAAGTCGGTCTCCGCGTTCACTTCCAGCACCACACCGACATTGCCCTCGGTCACGGCCACGACCACACCTTCAGCCGCCACACGACCGGCTTTTTTCGACGCAGCCGCCAACCCCTTCTTGCGTAGGAAATCGACCGCAGCATCGAGGTCGCCGCCCGTCTCACTCAGCGCTTTTTTGCAATCCATCATACCTGCGCCACTCATCTCACGCAGTTTTTTCACATCAGCAGCAGTAATGCCCATCTCTATTTTATCTCCAGTCTATTATTTCGTTCAGATTAGTTCAGTCGTATCGCGTTATTCAGCAGCTGCGGACTCAGCCTCAGCTTCCACCGCTTCGCCTGCTACCGCCATCGCCTCCACAATATCGGCGCCATCTTCGCTGTTCTCCAGCTGCCACGCTTCGCCACCCTCCAGCAGCGCATCGGCGACCTTGCTGCAGAACAGACGCACCGCGCGGATCGCATCGTCGTTACCCGGGATGATGTAATCGATGCCGGACGGATCACAGTTGGTGTCCACCACCGCAACCACCGGAATACCCAGCTTCTGCGCCTCTTTCACCGCCAGCTCCTCTTTGCGCACATCGACAACAAACAGGCAGTCCGGCAGGTCGTTCATCTCTTTGATACCGCCGAGCGAACGTTCCAGCTTATCGAGCTGACGCTGCAAACCCAGCGCCTCTTTCTTGGTCAACAGCTCAAACACGCCCTCTTCTTTCTGACGCTGCAGATCTTTCATCTTGCGTACCGACTGCTGCACAGTCGCGAAGTTGGTCAGCGTGCCGCCCAGCCAGCGGTGATTGACATAGTAGTGACCTGCCCGTGAAGACTCCTCTTTAATCGCATCACGCGCCTGACGCTTGGTGCCGACAAACAGCACACGCCCGCCGGCTGCGGCCAGCTCCTGCATGAATGAGTAAGACTCATTGGCCATGCGCAGGGTTTTCTGCAGATCGATGATATGGATGCCGTTACGTTTGCCGAAAATATAGGGCGCCATTTTCGGGTTCCAGCGGCGGGTCTGATGACCAAAGTGTACACCTGCTTCAAGCAGCTGCTTCATAGTAAATTGAGACATAATTGTCCTCCGATTGTTATTTCCTCCACCGCCGGTCACTCATATTGAGCACAATGGAGCCTGTATCAGGATACACAGCATGGCGGTGTGTGAATTACCCGTCTCCGAGCGGCGCGCTTTCTAGCGAATGCATCTGCCAATAGCAAGCAAAACAGACGGCCGTTACGACGATTCCGCTTCGCTCTGCGACCCCCATGTTTTCAACGCCAGCATCTTCAACGCCTCCGGCGAGTAAGGCTTCTGGATAAAGCCGGCCAGCCCCTTGCCTGCCAGATGGGCTGTAGCATCCTGTTCGTTGTATCCGCTGGAGAGCACGATGCGCACGTCCGCATCCATGCTGCGTAGCGCATGAAAACAGGCTGTGCCATCCATTTTCGGCATCGTCATATCCAACAACACACCGATAATCTCCTGCTGGTGTTCGCGATAGAGCTCCACAGCCTGCAACCCGTCCTCGGCCGTCAGCACGGCAAAGCCGGCATCCTCCAGCATCATCGTCGCCACCTCTCTGATCGTCTCCTCATCATCGACCACCAGAATCATCCCCTGCGCATCGCCGCCACTTGCCGCCGGCCGGGCGTGCGCACGGACAACCTGCTGATCCGATGCCGGCAACAGAATTCTGAAGGTGGTACCGCGACCCGGTTGACTGGCCACACGCAGTGCGCCGTGATGGCCGCGGATAATGCCGAGCACCGCGCTCATCCCCAGTCCCCTGCCGGTAAATTTAGTGGTGAAGAACGGATCGAACATCCGCTGCACGGTTTTCGCATCCATGCCACAGCCACTGTCGGAGACCTCCAGAAACACATAGCGGCCGGGCTTCACATCTTCCGGTGCGATCGTTGCTGCCAGATACGCCGCATCGGCATCTATCACCCCGGAAGAGAACAGAATCACACCGCTGCGATCACCAATCGCCTCATTGGCATTGGTGATCAGGTTAAGGATCACCTGCTGCAACTGCGCCACATCCGCCTCCACGGCCGGCAACTGCTCTGCCAAGTGATATTGGATCTCCACATGCTTGTGGATCGACACCTCCATCAACCGCGTCATATCTTTCACAACCTCTGACAGATCGACCGGCTTGATCACAAACTGCCCTTTGCCGGAATAGGCCAGCATCTGCCGGCAGAGGTCCGAAGCACGCTGTGACGCCTGCTCAATTCGCGCCAATTTCTCTTTCACCGGTGAGCCGCTATCGAGACTGCGCTCGGCCATCGCGGCATTGCCCATGATGGCTGTCAGAATATTATTGAAATCGTGCGCGATCCCCCCGGCCAACACGCCGAGCGACTCCAATCGCTGCGTATGTTCCATCTTCTCCTGCATCTCTTTCTCTCTGGTCACATCACGCATCACCGTAATATGGTTGAATACCGACCCATCATCGGCGATCACAGGCGAGACACTGCGCTCCGTGGTCAGCCGCCGCCCCTGCTTATCCTTGATAATGACTTCGCCCGTCCAGATCCCCCCTGCTTTTACGGTATCGCATATCTGACGGAAAAATGCCGCTTCATGGCAACCGGATCGCAAGACACTCTCAAATTGCCCCACCACTTCCGCCGCCGTATAGCCGGTCATCCGCTCAAAGGCCGGATTGACATACTCAATACAGGCCTCGGCATCGCTGATCATCACGACCTCCGCCGTATTCTCGACAGCGGTAGCCAGTTGGCGCATTTTCGCCTCTGAGCGCAGCTTCTCCGTGATATCCCGCATCACCACCATCACAGTCAGCTCTTGTGCATCATCCTGCAGTGGAATCCCCTGCACTTCACACCAGAAGGTGCTGCCATCCAGCCTGAGCAAACGCTCCACCAGCAGCGGTGCCTTGGATCCCCGCGCCACCTGTCCGCGAATGCGCGCCAGCACTGTTGCGCGATCATCCGGATGCACACGCGCTATCGCCGGCGTGCCAATCAACTGTTCGGCTGAATCTGCCCCGAAAGCACGCACAGCCGCCGGATTGACGAACATCCAGACGCCCGCCCGATGCAGACCGACCGGATCCGGAATCAGCTCAAACAGCTGCCGGAAACGCGCCTCGCTGCGATGCAGGCTCTGCATCTGGTCGGCGAGAAAGTGACGCAACTCCTCCCTGCGTCGCTCCATGGTGAGTGTCATCTGCTGCAGCTCTTTCGCCTCCTCCGATATCTTGACCGGTAGCGACAGCCAATCCTCCTGCCCGGCCACTACAGAGTCCCGCATTTGGCGCATGTAATCGATCGGCTCATC
>JALUXN010000142.1 GCA_027018975.1 Mariprofundaceae bacterium
CGAGATGCCCGAGCGGGGCGAATATATGATTGCTGAGGAGCCGTTTTATCAGGTGCAGGGGGATGAGGTGGCGCTGTATGAGGCGGCCTATGCTGCCCGCCTGCCGGTGATGGTGAAGGGGCCGACCGGTTGCGGTAAGTCGCGTTTTATTGAACACATGGCGTGGAAGCTGCGGCGGCCGTTGATTTCGGTGGCCTGTAATGAGGATATGACCGCCTCCGATTTGGTCGGGCGCTATCTGCTCGATGCCAACGGCACGCGCTGGCTCGATGGGCCGTTGACGACAGCAGCAAGGATCGGCGCGATCTGTTACCTCGATGAGGTGGTGGAGGCGCGCCAAGATACGACGGTGGTGATCCATCCGCTCACCGACCATCGCCGCACATTGCCGCTCGACAAGAAGGGAGAATTGGTCGAGGCGCATCCCGATTTCCAGCTGGTGATCTCCTACAATCCCGGCTACCAGAATATGATGAAGGATCTGAAGCAGTCCACCAAACAGCGCTTTGCTGCGTTTGAATTCGATTATCCGAGCGCCGAGGTGGAGAGTGCGATCGTGGCCAAAGAGACCGGTATCGATGCCGAGCTGGCGGCGCAGCTGGTGAAGATCGGTGAAACGGCCCGCAATCTCAAGGGGCATGGGCTCGATGAGGGGATCTCCACGCGTCTGTTGGTCTATGCGGCGATGCTGATCAAGGGCGGCGTGGCGGCGCGGGCGGCTTGCCGCATGGCGCTGGTGCGACCGATTACCGACGACGCCGATATTCGCGACACGCTGGATCACGCGATCGATGCAATTTTTGCGGCATAGTGATGCTGCTTGCGATGACATGTGATGGCTGATTCGGCTCGGATTGCGGCGCTGCGTGATCAACTGGGGCGGACATTTCCGGCGATCGATGCGGTCTTTGATGCCTGTGCGGCGGAGGCGCTGCGGCTGCTCTCCGATGATGGCGTCAATCGCTGGTTGGCGGGGGTGAAATTCCTCGGTTCGCTGGGGCGCGGAGCGGAGCCGGCGCTGGTCTACCTGGAGGAGGCGCCGCGTGTGGCGGAGATCCTCGACGAGGCGGCGCTCGATCGTCTCAAAGACTTCGCCTATCAGATTTCGCGCACCCCCAATGGTGAGGCGATGGTGCCGTTTTTGCAGACTTCGGTGGCGGCGGCGAGTCGTATGGAAGATATGGCGATGTTCGAGCTCTATCTCGATGTCGTGGCGCAGGTGATGGAGGGCACGACGACCTCGGTGCACGGCATTGTGGCGACCCATCCGAGTCCCTGTTTTGTCGATTTTCTCCTTAGCGTGCCGACGCTGACCCAGCAGCTCTCGATCGGTGGCATGAAGAACTGGGTGAGCTTCGGCATCAATGGCTATCCGCATGATCCGGAGGGTCAACGCGACTACTTCGCCCTGCAGTCGCCGGTAGCGCATACGGTGTTGCAGCGCGAACGCCACGGTACGCTGCTGGTCGATCACGAACGGCTGTTGACCCTCTATCTGACAGGCCTGTGGAACACGACGGCCAATTTCCGACCCTATTCGCTGCTCTTTGATGAGCTGCGCCAGCCGAAACCCTATCTCGATACGCACGGCACGATTCATATGCCCGATGTTTATGACGATCTGCAGGGTGAAGAGGGCGTGGTGTCGGGTGTGGATCGTTACCGCGCCATTCTGGCGCATATCGCGGCGCATCAGCGCTGGACGCAGCCGATTGTGGCGGACAATTTGTCGCCGTTTCAGCGCATGGCGGCCGAGGTGCTGGAGGATATGCGGGTCGATTGGCTGGCGCTGCGCGAGTGGCCTGGGCTGCGACAATTGTTGCTGCAGCTCCACCCCAAGCCGGTGGAGGGGGCGGTGCCGGCGGATTGGTGCGGCGTCTATCACCGCTTGGCATGTTTCTCCCGCGCAGTGCTCGACCCCGATCACGGTTATCAGGATGCGCAGTTGAAAGCAGATGTGACGGCGTTTCATGCCTTGATGGCCGAGGGGTGCACGACGCAGGATATGGCGGCGCTGGCGATCCGCTGGTATCTCCAACACAAACAGCCGTCGGATCTGGCGACGGATCTGTTTCTCGATGATGTCGAGGTCGAGTACCGTGACGATAATCGCCATATGTGGCTCTATATCGAGCCGGAGGATGAAGACCTGCCACCCTCCAGCAGCAGCGCTGAGGATGCGGTGCAGGAGTATGATTTGCCGCCGAAACATTACGATGAGTGGGATGCGGCTGCGCAGCTCTATCTGCCCGATTGGGTGAGTCTCTATGAGCGGTTGCATCCGGCGGAATCGGCGGCGAAGATTGACGCGGTGCTTGAGAAGCACGCGCCGCTGGTGAAGCGGTTGCAGCATCTGATCGATCTGCTCAAGCCGCAGAATAAGGTGCGGATTCGTTATCAGGAGGAGGGGACAGAGCTGGATCTCGATGTGGCG
>JALUXN010000143.1 GCA_027018975.1 Mariprofundaceae bacterium
GCTGTGGATATTGCGGCGGCAGGCGGGTAATGATGGAGCGGCGGATGATGTTGCGGCGTTGGCGGCGCAGTTGGAGCGGTTGGAAGGGCAGGTGGCGGCGAAATTGGCGGCGGAGTTGCAGCAGTCGCGCAGCGAGTTGCGGGAGGTGAGCGGGGAAAACCGGCGCGATACGCAGGCGGCGATCAAGGGGTTGCAGGATAGTCTGCTCAAGCAGTTGATGGATCATGCGGCGTTGCAGAAGGAGGAGCTGGCGCGTTTCTCGGCGGCGTTGAATGCGCTCGCCGACAAGTTGCAGGGTGATGCGCAGCAGGGGCGTCAGGAGTTGCAGTCGGCGCTGCAGGCGTTCGGGGAGCTGTTGCGCACGCAGTTTGCCGATCTGAACAAACAGCAGCAGCACGCCGGCGAGCTTTCACGCACAGCACTCAAGGAGATGCGCGAGGCGGTCGAAACACAGTTGGGCACGATCCGCGATGACAATGCCAAACAGCTCAACGAGATGCGCCAGACGGTCGATGAGAAGTTGCAGAGTACGCTGGAGAAGCGGCTGGGTGAGTCGTTCAAGGTGGTCAGCGAGCGGCTGGAGGTGGTGCATCAGGGGTTGGGTGAGATGCAGCAGTTGGCCAGCGGTGTGGGTGATCTCAAAAAGGTGCTCTCCAACGTTAAGACGCGCGGCATTCTCGGCGAATATCAGCTCGGCAATATTCTGGAGCAGATGCTCACGCCCGATCAATACGCCACCAATGTGGCGACCAAGCAGGGCAGTCAGGCGAATGTCGAGTATGCCATCAAGTTGCCGGGCAAGCTGAGCGACAAGCCGGTCTGGCTGCCGGTCGATTCCAAGTTCCCAATGGAGGGGTATCAGCAGCTGTTGGCGGCGTATGAGCAGGGCGACGTGGCGGCGATTGAGCAGGCGCAGCGTGATCTGCTCAAGCGCATCGAGTCGTTCGCCAAGGATATTCACGAAAAATATATCGATCCGCCGCACACCACCGATTTCGCCATTATGTTTCTGCCGGTGGAGAGCCTGTATGGTGAAGTGCTGCGCCACCCCGGCTTTTTTGATGGCCTGCAGCGCAAATATCAGATCACCGTCACCGGCCCGACGACGCTCTCGGCACTGCTCAACAGCCTGCAGATGGGCTTTCGCACGTTGGTGGTGCAGAAGCGCAGCAGCGAGGTGTGGAAGGTGCTGGCCGAGGTCAAGACGGAGTTCGGCAAGTTCTCCGAACAGCTGGAGAAGGTGCACAAACAGCTCAACACCGCCTCCTCATCGCTGGAGACGCTGCGCAACACGCGCAGCAATGTGATGGAGCGCAAACTGCGCCAAGTCGAGTCGATGGAGGCGGAAGCATTGCCGCTGCCGAGCGATCAATTGCCCGCCGAGTGATTTGCGCATTGCGCGGTGATGGTCTATAAAAGGGGGACAGCGCGGCGCATGGATCGTTCGGCCATGGCGCGCGGGGAGTGGAGGGCAGAACGATGCTGATTTTGACACGGAAAAAGGGTGAAGCGATTGCGATCGGGGATAATATCCAGATTCAGGTGCTTAACGTCAAAGGCGGGCAGGTGCGGATCGGCATCGATGCGCCGCGTGAGATTCAGGTGAATCGTGAGGAGCGGTTGCTCGAGGCGGTTGCGCCCTCGTCGGTGGATTCGGAACGCGCACAGGCAGCCGGCTAGCCCCCGATCACATCAAACACCCGAAGTCCTCGGGTGTTTTTTCTTGACTTGATAGTGATAATGATTATCATTCCTGATTATGCTTCGATTAACCACCCAGCGACAGGCGATTCTCGACCTGATTAACCAATCCAACCGCCACTGGGATGCCGATGATGTCGCGCGGGCGCTACTCGATACCGGTCACTCGATCGGTATCGCCACCATCTATCGCGGCTTAGCGGCGCTGGAGGCACAGGGGTTGATCGAATCGGTGCAGTTGGGCGACAAGCGGCACTATGAGCGCGCCGACAAGGCACATCATGATCACATGGTCTGCACCCGCTGCGGCAATATCGACGAGTTCGCCCACCCCACCATTGAAGCCTTGCAGCGCGCTGCCGCTGCCGAAAAACATTTTCGCCTGACCGGTCACCAGCTGGTGATGTTCGGGCTATGTGCGCGTTGTGATACGCAGGGAGGAGCAACATGATCGCATCGATGCTGATCGTATTTCGGGAAATGCTGGAGATGATTCTGGTGGTCAGTGTGCTGCTGGCGGCGACCAAATCGCTGCCCGGTTCGCGTCGCTGGATTGCGCTGGGTGCAGCTGCCGGGCTGCTGGGGGCGCTCTTTTTCGGCCTGTTTATGGAGGAGATGGAGTCCAGCTTTGATGGCAACGGTGAATTTATTTTTAACGCAATCATCCTGTCGATCGCCTCACTGTTGATTGCCTGGACTGTGTTCTGGATGGGGCGGCAGGGGCGT
>JALUXN010000144.1 GCA_027018975.1 Mariprofundaceae bacterium
CTGGCCGAAATAGATGCCGGAGACCAGCTCCCGCACCACCAGAATATCAACGCCATCAATCACTTCCGGTTTCAGTGTCGAAGCATCGAGCAGCTGCGAATGCACCTTGGTCGGCCGGTAGTTGGCAAACAGACCGAGATCCTCGCGGATACCGAGCAGCCCCGCCTCCGGACGCAGCGGCTTATCGAGCGCTTCCCACTGCGGTCCACCGACTGCGCCAAGCAGCACGGCATCGGAGTCGTGCGCCAGCTTGCGCGTCGCTACCGGATACGGATCACCGGCCGCTTCATAACCGGCACCGCCGATGGCGCCCTCCTGCCATGTGGCGTCGAGCCCGAACGAACGATTCAGCACCTCCAGCACCTTCACCGCCTCACGCACAATCTCCGGTCCGATGCCATCGCCCGGTAACACTGCAATGTTGATCGACATGACTACTCCTTCTTCCCTACAGCCGTTTTGACAGCCGTTAAAAACTCATCGACATCCTTGAATTCACGATAGACCGAGGCGAAGCGCACATAGGCCACTCCGTCGAGCTTGCGCAGCTGCTCCATGACAAACTCACCGAGCTGATCGGCGGCAATCTCCGACTGCCCCGTCTCCTGCACGGCACGCAACACCGCATTCAAGCCTTTCTCTAACTGATCCGCTGTAACCGCTCGCTTTTCCAGTGCTTTCTGCATGCCGGCGCGCACCTTTTCGACATTGAACGACTGGCGCGTGCCATCCTTTTTGATCACCAACGGCAGGCGCAACTCCGCCCGCTCATAGCTGGAAAAACGTTTGCCGCAGCGCTCGCATTCCCGCCGTCGGCGCACAGCCGCGCCATCCTCAACGACGCGGGAGTCGATCACCCGCGTATCGTCATTGGCACAAAATGGACAATACATTCAGCGCATCAGACCGTGAACGATCTTACCCCTCATAAACGGGGAACTGATCGGTCAACGCCCGCACCTGCTCGGCCACCTGCTGATGCACCGCGGCATCCTCCGGCGCTTTCAACACCTCGAGGATCATGCGGCCAATCTGCTCGGCCTGCGCCTCTTTCATGCCGCGTGCGGTGATCACGGAGGCGCCGATACGGATACCGGAGGTGACAAACGGTGACTCGGGATCAAACGGAATGGTGTTCTTATTGGTGGTGATGCCGGCAGCCTCCAGCGCCTCCTCGGCCTGCTTGCCGGTGATGCCCTGTGGGCGCACATCGACACGGAACATATGGCAGTCGGTACCGCCGGAGACGATACGTAGCCCCCCATCACTCAAGGTCGCCGCCAGCGCACGCGCGTTGGCCACCACCTGCTGCTGATCGGCCTTGAACTGCGCGCCCAGCGCCTCACCAAACGCCACCGCCTTGGCGGCAATCACATGCATCAACGGCCCGCCCTGAATGCCTGGGAAGATGCGCGAATTGATCTTCTTGGCCAGATCATCGTCATCAGTCATGATCATGCCACCGCGCGGGCCGCGCAGCGTTTTGTGGGTTGTCGTGGTGATCACATGCGCATGGCCGACCGGGCTCGGATAGACACCGGCGGCGATCAAGCCGGCGTAGTGCGCCATATCGACCATCAGAATTGCGCCGACCGAATCGGCAATCTGACGCATGCGGGCAAAATCGATCTCCCGCTCATAGGCCGACGCGCCGCCGATAATCATCTTCGGCCGGTGTACCTCGGCCATCTTCTGCATCACATCGTAATCGATCAGCTCATTGTCTTCGCGCACCCCGTAGGCCACCACTTCGTAGAGGCGACCGGAGAAGTTGACCGGCGAGCCGTGGGTGAGATGGCCGCCATGCGAGAGATCCATGCCCATCACTGTGTCGCCGGGGTTGAGGGTGGCCATATAGACGGCCATGTTGGCCTGCGAACCGGAGTGCGGCTGCACATTGACATGCTTCACGCCAAACAGCTCACGCGCCCGCTCCTGCGCCAAGCGCTCGACCGCATCGACATGCTCGCAGCCACCATAATAGCGGCGGCCGGGATAGCCCTCGGCATATTTGTTGGTCATCACCGAGCCCTGCGCCTGCATCACCGCCCGCGAGACAATATTCTCACTGGCGATTAGCTCCAGCGTATGTTGTTGGCGCCCCAGCTCTGCAGCAATCGCCTCCTGCACCGCCGAGTCAGCCAGCGGCGCATTAAAGAATTGGTTTCGGTTAGACATGTAATCTCCTGAAAATCATAAGAAAAGTAGATATTGCATCACGCAATAAAATGCAAATTAAAACAACGCGTTCAGAGCGCCGCATTATGGCAAAGCCCGCTGCTGCCGTCATCCTCGGATCTGCGCTCGTGCCGCAATCAGAGTGGTGAGAAGAACGCCTGCATCAACAACCCCGCTGCAAAGAGCGCGCCGACGCGATGCGATTTCAA
>JALUXN010000145.1 GCA_027018975.1 Mariprofundaceae bacterium
CTCACTGGCTATCTGGAGCCGAGCGCCGGCTCGATCACCATTGATGGCTTGAGGATGGGCGAGGATACGGCGGCGATCCAGCGGCGGATCGGTTATCTGCCGGAGAATTGCCCGGTCTGGCCGGAGATGCGCGTGGTGGAGTATCTGCAGTACCAAGGGCGGCTGCACGGCATTGCGGCGGATGCGCTCGATGCGGCCGTGGCGCGCGCGATCCGGCGCACGGCGCTGAAGGAGAAGGCGCTGCAGCCGATTCAGACACTCTCGCGCGGCTATCGCCAGCGTGTCGGCGTGGCGCAGGCGATTCTGCATGATCCGGAGATCATTATTCTCGACGAGCCGACCAACGGCCTCGATCCGACGCAGATCCGCCAGATGCGCACGCTGATCAGCGATCTGGCGCAGCATGCGACGGTGATTGTCTCCACCCATATTTTGCAGGAGGTGCAGGCGGTCTGTGAGCGGGTGCTGATTCTCTCAGCCGGTCGGTTGGTGGTCGATTCCACGCTCGCTGCACTGCAGTCCGATCACAAGTTGCGCTTGCAGTTGGCGCATGGTGATGCGAGCCGTGGCGATGCTTCGGACTACCTGCGCGCCATCGATGGCGTGGCATCGGTCACGCGGCTGGATGCGGGCGCGCAGGCCACCTATCTGCTCGATGCGGCCGCCGATGTCGCGCCGGCGGTGGCTGCCGCAGTGCAGGCGCATGGCGATCAGCTCTACGCGCTGCAGCCGGTGGTGCGCGATCTGGAGAGCGTCTTTGCTGAAGTCAATCATCTGGGTGAAACATCTGAATCTGCGGAGGTGAGCAAGCAATGAAGGCAGTCATGGACGTGTGTCGCAAAGAGTTCAACAGCTTTTTCGCCTCACCGGCGGCGTGGCTGTTTCTGGCCGCATTTTTGGCGGTCAATCTATTCATCTTCTTCTGGGCGGAGGCGTTTTTCGCCCGCAATATCGCCGATGTGAAGCCGCTGTTTCAGTGGATGCCGATTCTGCTGATCTTTCTGGTGGCGGCGTTGACCATGCGTAGCTGGTCGGAAGAGCGGCGCGCCGGCACGCTGGAGAGCTTGATCACCGCGCCGATCTCGCCGAGCAGCCTGATTCTCGGCAAGTTTATCGCCGGTCTCGTGCTGGTGGCGTTGGCCTTGGCGTTGACGCTGCCGATTCCGGTGACCGTCGCACTGCTCGGGCCGCTTGACTGGGGGCCGGTGTGGGGCGGTTATCTGGCCAGCCTGTTTCTGGCGGCAGCCTACCTGTCGATCGGCCTCTATATGAGCGGGCGCACCGATAATCCGATCGTCGCCCTGATCCTCACCTCGGCAGTGGCTGCGCTCTTCTATCTGATCGGCTCGGATCTGGTGACCACACTGTTCGGACGCGATGTGGGTAGTGTGCTGGCGCTGCTCGGCAGTGGTTCGCGTTTCGACTCCATCACCCGCGGCGTGCTCGATCTGCGCGATCTGCTCTACTACATCTCGATTGTGGCGATCTTTCTGATGCTCAATCGGTACGGGCTGGAGCGCTTGCGTTGGGCGGGTAATCCGGCCAACAGCCAGCACCGCCGCTGGGCACTGCTGACGTTGTTGGTGGCACTCAATGCGCTGCTCGTCAATCTCTGGATGCAGCCGGTCGGCGTGCTGCGCGCCGATCTCACCGACGGCAAGATCTACTCGCTCTCCGAGGCGACCAAGCATGATCTGAGCACCCTGCAGGAGCCGCTGCTGATTCGCGGTTATTTCTCCGCCAAAAGCCATCCGCTGCTGGAGCCGCTGGTGCCGCAGCTGGAGGATCTGCTCAAGGAGTATCAGGTGGCCGGCGGCAAGCGGGTGCGGGTGGAGTTTGTCGATCCCAAGCGCGATGCCGATGTCGAGCGCGAAGCGGCGGAGAAGTACAACATCCGGCCGGTGCCGTTCCGCATGGCCAGCCGCTATCAGTCGGGCGTGGTCAACGCCTACTTCAATCTGCTCATCGCCTATGGTGACCAGTTCGAGACGCTCGGCTTTCAGGATCTGATCGAGATCAAGGGCAGTGGCGGCGAGCCGGAGGTGGTGCTGAAGAATCCCGAATATGCGATCACCAGCGCCATCCGCAAGGTGACTCAGGCGTGGCAGAGCGGGGGTGATCCGCTGGCCGCCTTAAATGCGCCGGTCACCTTCCACGGCTATATGTCGCCGCCGGATAAGCTGCCCAAGGCGCTGAAAGAGCTGCGCCAGTCGCTGAAGACGATGCTGACCACGATGCAGCAGCAGTCGCACGGCAAGCTGAAGATCGATTTCAGCGATCCGGAGGCGGGCAATGGCGAGTTGGCCAAGCGGCTCAAGCAGCAGTTCGGCTTCGGCCCGCAGATCGCCAGTCTCTTCGATCCGAAACCGTTCTGGTTCTACATGGTGCTGGAGCAGGGCAAGCAGCAGGTGCAGATCCCGCTGCCGGCGGAGCTGAACAAGGAGAGCCTCAAGCGCGCCATCGACTCGGCACTGCAGCGGCTGGCACCGGGCTACATGAAGACGGTGGTGATGGTGACTCCGGCCGCGCCGCGACCGGCATCGCCCTACATGCCGCCACCGCGCGGCAAGCAGTATCAGCTGTTGCGCGCCATGCTGGAGAAGAATGAGCGGGTCATCACCGCCGATCTGAAGGATGGCCATGTGCCGGCCGATGCCGATCTGTTGCTGCTGCTGGCGCCCGATCAACTGGATCAGAAGCAACTGTTTGCCGTCGATCAGTTCCTGATGCAGGGCGGCGCGGTGGTGGTGGCGACCTCACCATTTGATGTCGATATCAGCAACACCCTGCGCGCTAAGACGCACCAATCGGGGCTGGAGGCTTGGCTCAAGCAGCAGGGTGTGACGATCGACAAAACGCTGGTGTTTGATCCGCAGAGCGCATCGCTGCCGATTCCGGTGCAGCGGCAGCTGGGTGGTATTACGCTGAACGAGATTCGCATGATGCCCTATCCGCTGTTCGCCGACCTGCGCGAGGATGGGCTGAATGCGAAGCATCCGATGACCGCATCGCTGCAGCAGCTGCTGGTCAGCTGGCCGTCGCCGCTGCATGTCGATGCGCAGCAGAACAGCCACCGGCAGGTGGATGAGCTGCTGCACAGCTCGCCGGAGAGCTGGGTCTCCGATCAGGTCAATGTGATGCCCAACTACAGCCTCTATCCGGAGGGCGGGTTCCGGCCGGCCGATCAGCGCGGCAGTCAGCTGCTGGCGGTGGCGTTGACCGGGCAGTTCGACTCCTTCTTCAAGGGGAAGGCGTCGCCGCTGCTGGACAAACAGGGCGCGCAGAAAAAAGGCGATGCGCAGCAGGCAAAAGAGGATGCTGATAAGCAGCCGGTGGTCGGCAGTGTGATTGGTCGCTCCTCCGATTCCGCCCGACTGGTGGTGATTGCGGCCAACGATTTCGCTCGCGATGTGGTGGTCAATCTCATTTCGCAGGCGCTGGGCACGCAGTACACGCGCCAGCTGGAGCTGATCCAGAATGCGGTGGACTGGTCGCTGCAGGATGCGGCGCTATTGTCGATCCGCAGCCGCGCCAGCTTTGCCCGCACGCTGACGCCGATGTCGCACGAGATGCAGCTCTTCTGGGAGTATCTCAACTACGGTCTGGCGCTCGTCGGGCTGGCGCTGGTCTGGCTCTGGCGCTGGCTCTATCAGCGGCGCCGGCGTGCGCACCATCTCAATATTCTGGCGGAGGTGTAAGTGATGAATCAGAGCAAGATGATACGTCTGCTGGCGGTAGTGGCGGTGGTGCAGCTGGGGCTGGTGGCGCTGAACTGGAGCGCCGGCAGTGGGCTGGAGTCTGCGCCGCAGCGCGCCGAGCTGCTTGCCTTTGACCCTGCTGCGGTCGATGCGTTGGTGATCGAAGGCGATGGTCAGACGCTGATACTGAAGAAGCAGAAACAGTGGCAGACGCCCTCCGGTTTCCCTGCCGATCAGAGCAAGGTGACGCAGGTGGTGACGCAGCTGGCGCATCTCAAGCACGGCTTGGCGGTGGCGACATCGGAGACGGCGTGGTCCCGTTTCCAGCTGGGGCAGGATCACTTCGAGCGCCATGTGCGCCTGAAGCAGGGCGACAAGGTGATCGCCGAGCTCTATCTCGGCAAGGGGGCGGGTGCGCGTCAGAGCTATGCCCGCCGGGCGGATGATCC
The DNA here is from genome assembly GCA_027018975.1 of Mariprofundaceae bacterium. Classification (GTDB taxonomy): domain Bacteria; phylum Pseudomonadota; class Zetaproteobacteria; order Mariprofundales; family Mariprofundaceae; genus Mariprofundus. The sequence continues at coordinate 4,148 of JALUXN010000145.1, forward strand.
GGTCACCTACCGCGTGAATTTCGGCAGTTATCAGCTGCCGCTGGCGGCGGGCGATTGGCAGGATAAAGCGCTGCTGCAGGTGCCCTCCGAGCAGGTGAAGCGTTTGCAGGTCGGCAAGGTGCAGCTGAGCAGACAGGGCGCCGCCAAGCATGGAGGCAAGGTGCAGTGGGTCGCCACGCCGACACCGGCCGGCAAACAGCTCGATCAGCCGGCGCTGGATGCGGCGCTCGGGCTGTTCGATACGCTGCGCTTCACCAAGGTAATCGGCAGCGCGGCGCCGAAAGGGGTGACGCTCGACAAGCCGGCACTGCGCGTGCGTGTGCAGTGGGGGGATAAGCAGCGTGAATATCGCTTCTTCAAGGCGCCTGCGCAGGGTGATGCCGGCGATGGGGCGGTGTTGCAGGTCTCCGATCGGCCGGAGTTTTTCGCGATCGCCAGCTACACCTTCAAGGCGTGGCAGGAGAAGATGAATAGCGCCAAGTGGTTTGTCGATCCGCCGGCTGCTGCTGACTCCACGGGCGCAGCGTCCAAGGCTACGGGCTCGGGCTCGACGACGGCGGGCGGGCAGGCCAAGATTCCGCCCACCATCGCCAAGCCGCACGCCAGCAGTGCGGCCAAGGAGCCTGCATCCAAACCCTGAACTTAGCGCGTCCCAGCCCTGTTTCGCCGGATCTCAATTATCTGATCCAGCTGCAACGACCGGCCGCCACACTGCGGCTGCGCGAGGGGTATCCGCGCGCGCTGCTGGCCGGCGGCCATCTCTCCCGTTTTCAGGGGCGTGGTGTGGAGTTCGATGAGGTGCGTCCCTATCAGGCGGGCGATGAGATTCGCAATATGGATTGGCGGGTGACCGCCCGCACTGGCAAACCGCACACCAAACTCTTCCGCGAGGAGCGCGAACGGCCGGCGCTGCTGCTGGTCGATCTGCGTCCGGCGATGTTTTTTGCCACGCGCGGGGCGCTCAAGGCGGTGGTGGCGGCGGAGTGTGCGGCGCTGCTGGCGTGGAGTGTGGTGCATCAGGGGGATCGCGTCGGCGGCATGCTGTTTGATGACGGCGCGGATGGTGCGATGCGGCAGGTGATTCGCCCCGGGCGCGGCAAGCGGCCGGTGATGCGCCTGCTCGGCGAGGTGGTTCACCACCCCCACTGGCAGCAGCGGCGCATGGAGCGCGGTGATGCGCAACAGCGTCTGCGCGATGCGCTACAGCGCGCCCTGCATGCGGCGCGGGCGGGCAGCCTGCTGATAGTGGTTAGCGATGGGCGCGGGCTCGATGCCGAGTGTGCACTGCTGCTGCGTCAGGCGCTGAAGCATCATCAACTGCTCTTTGTCGCCATCCATGACCCCTTTGAAGCTGCGCTGCCCGATGCCGGCATGTTGCCGCTGTTCGATGGCCGGCGGGTGCAGCTGTTGGCCAGCTCCGATCGTGCGCTGCGCGAGCAGCATCAGGCGCAGTTTGCCGCCCGTCAGCAGCGGTTGTGTGACTTGAATCAGCTGCCCGGCTTTTTTCATATCCCCTGCGCCACCACCGATGTGCCGCTGACGGCGCTGCAGCGGGTGTTGGGGGTGGTGCGATGACGCCTGCCCACGATCCACTCGCTGCGCTGCGCGATATTCATCTGCCGCCGCCGATCTCGTGGTGGCCGCCGGCGCCCGGCTGGTGGTTGCTGTCTGGTGGGGTGATTGTGGCGGCGCTGCTGCTCTGGTGGTGGCGTAGCCGGCGTCGGCAACAGGGTGCTGCGCAGCAAGGCGCGCCGTTGACGCGGGGTGAGGTGGTGCGCTTGGCGCTGGCCGAGCTGGATCAGCTATCTGCTGCCGGCGATCCATCGGCACGGGCGCAGGCGCTCTCGGCACTGCTGCGCCGTGTGGTGTTGCAGTTGGCGGACCGAGAAGCGCAGGTGGCCGGCTTGACCGGCGAGGCGTGGCTGGCGTGGCTCGATGGACAGTGGGATCGGGATGATTTCAGTGCCGGCGATGGGCGGCTGTTGATCGAAGCACCCTATCGGCCGGTGGCGGAGGCGGATGTGGCGGCGTTGCAGCCGTTGGTGCGCGACTGGATTGCGCGGTGGCAGGCGTGTCATGAGTGAGCTGTGGCAGGCGCCGTGGGTGTGGTTGCTGCTGCCGTTGCCGTGGCTGGTGCGGCGCTGGTTGGCGCCGGTTGAGGCGCAGCAGCGCCCCGCCTTTGTGCCGTTTGCTGCCGAGTTGATGGGTGTGGCCGGGCGTGGCATGCCGCGGGATCGTCGCAACTTTCGGCTCTGGCTGGCGTTGTTGGCGTGGTTGCTGCTGGTCGCGGCGGCGGCGCGGCCGCAGTGGATCGGTGCGGCGGTAGAGCTGCCGGTGAGCGGCCGCGATCTGATGTTGGCGGTCGATATCTCCGGTTCGATGCAGATCAAAGATTTCGAGATGCATGGTCGGGCGGTGGATCGTTTGACGGCGACCAAGTCGGTGGCCGATGCCTTTATTCGCCGCCGCGAGGGGGATCGCATCGGGCTGATTCTCTTCGGCTCCAATGCCTATGTGCAGGCGCCGCTCACCTTCGATCGGCAGACGGTGATCAAACTGCTCGATGAGGCGGTGGTCGGGCTGGCCGGTAAGGCGACGGCGATCGGCGATGCGATCGGTCTGGCGGTGAAGCGGATGGTGCAGGGGGGCGGCAGTGGCGATCATCAGGTGTTGATTCTGTTGACCGACGGTGTCAATACGGCCGGTGCGATCTCGCCGCAGCAGGCGACAGAGCTGGCCAAGGCGAAGGGGCTGGTGATCTATACGATCGGCATCGGTGCCGATGAGATGATGGTGCAATCCTTTTTCGGCGTACAGCGGGTCAATCCGTCGGCCGATCTCGATGAGGGGCAGCTGCGGCGTATCGCGAGGGAGACGGGCGGCCGTTATTTCCGCGCGCACGACCGTGGCGAACTGCAGCAGATCTATCATTTGATCGATCAGCTGGAGCCGGTGGCGCGTGAATCGCATCTCTATCGGCCGCACCACGCGCTGTTTGTCTGGCCGCTGGCAGTCGGGATGCTGTTGCTGCTGTTGATCATGGCGTCGATGCTGCCGGCGCTGCAGCGACGGGTGGCCGGCTTAGGGGTGAAGTGGTGATGGCGTGGCTGCATCAGTTCCATTTTTTGCGCCCGCTCTGGCTGTTGGCGCTACCGTTTTGGGGCGCATTCGTGTTCTATTTCTGGCGTCAGCGCGGGCAGGCGAGCGGCTGGCAGCAGATTGCTGATCCGGCGCTGTTTCGCTACTTGACCGGCGCTGCTGGCGAGATGGGGGCGCCACGCAGTTGGCCGCGCTGGGCGTTGCTGGTCGGTGGCGCGCTGCTCTGGCTGGCGCTGGCCGGACCGGTCTTTCAACAGCTGCCGCAGCCGCTGTTTCGGGCGCAGTCGGGCGCGGTGATTGTGCTCGATCTGTCGCAATCGATGCGCGCCGCCGATCTGAAACCGAGCCGACTGGTGCGCGCCAAGCAGAAGTTGCAGGATATTCTGCAGCTGCGCCGCGAGGGGCAGACGGGGCTGATTGTCTTTGCCGGCAGCGCCTTTGATGTGGTGCCGATGACCAGCGATTACCGCGCCATCGTCGCCATGCTCGATGCGCTGACGCCGTCGATCATGCCGGCGCAGGGGAGTATGGCGTCGCTGGCGCTGCAGCGGGCGGGTGCGATGTTGCAGCGCAACAGGGTGCGCCACGGGACGGTGCTGCTGCTGACTGACGGAGTGGATGCGGCGGCGGTCTCTGCGGCAGAAAGGTTGCGGGCGGCGGGGCAGCGGGTGCATGTGATCGGCATCGGTACAGCTGCCGGCGCGCCGATTCCGCTGGATTCAGATCGCGGGTCTGGGTTTGTGCAGGATGATGCGGGCAATATTGTGATTGCCAAGCTGCAGGCGGATCGGCTGCGGGCGGTGGCTGAGGCTGGCGGCGGGGTCTATCGGCCGATCAGTTTCGATGATCGCGACATTCAGGCGCTGCCGGGTCTGAAGCCGGACCGACTGGCGACGCAACTGCAGAAAGAGAAGATGGAGAAGATGCACACCGACCTCTGGCGCGAGGAGGGGCCGTGGCTGGTGCTGCTGGTCTTGCCGCTGCTGAGTTTGATTTTCCGGCGCGGGGTGCTGTTGCTGCTGATCGTGCCGTGGCTCTGCCCCGACCCCTCCTATGCGATGCAGTGGCAGGATCTCTGGCAGCGGCCGGATCAGCAGGCGGCGGCGTTGATGGCGCACGATCCGGCCAAGGCGGCGGCGCGCTTTAGCGACCGGCAGTGGCAGGGGGCAGCCTACTATCGCGCCGGCAAATACGCGCAGGCGGCCAAGGCATTCGGCACGCCGCATAGCGCCGATGGCTGGTACAATAAGGGTAATGCTCTGGCCAAGGCGGGCAAGCTCAAAGCGGCGCTGGATGCCTATAATCACGCCTTGAAGATCGATCCGCAGCATGCCGATGCCGCCTTTAATCGCGATCTGGTCAACAAGGCGCTGCAGCAGCAGCAACAACGGAAACAGCAGCCATCCTCCGGCAAGCAAGCGCAGCAGCAGTCGGATCAACACAAGCCAGCGCAGGAAAAAAAACCATCACAGGGCGGCAAGCCATCCGCATCACCGGATCGCAAGCCGGGTAAACAGGGCAAGCAGCAGAACGATCGACGATCATCTGCAAAGCAGCAGCGGCAGGGTGGCCAGCAGAAACAACAATCGAAGCAGTCAGCACAGCAATCTCAGGCAGAGCAATCCAAAGCGCAGCCTAAATCACAGCGTCTGGATCAGCGCCAACAGATCGCTTCGGGCAAGCAGTCAGAGGGGCAGCGGGGCGGCAAGCAGGGAGAAAAGCGCGCCGCTATGCCGAAGGATGGCAAGCAGCGCGAGCAGCCCGAGGCGATGCAGCAGTGGTTGCGCCGCATCCCCGATGACCCCGGCGGTCTGCTGCGCCGCAAGTTTCAGTACCAGTATCAGCAGCAGACGCCGAGCAGTAGCGGGCAGGCGTGGTAGCGAGGTGGTGGGCGTGCTCACGGCGATCGCATCTCTATCGGGGAAGCAGGGTCGCTTGGATTCCCGATAAAACCCTCGAGAATGACGGCTTTATTTTGCATTTCCTTAGCGTGTAAGAAATCTGTTCATTCTTTGCCCGCAAACGCGCCCGGCGTCTGACCGCCCCGCGGCGAGGAAAAACGGGCGCGACTGCGCTGCTTTATCCCGTTTTTCCGCATGTCTCGGTAGTCAGCCAGTCGGGGCATGCATTAGGGGCTGTTCAAGATGATGCGATCATGATCCAAGTAGAATAGATATGCTGCATTGGTAAAATTGTTCGCCGGCGATTTCTACTCCTATTATGGGAGAAATCAACGCTCGCAATATGTTGCTTCGATGGGGCGTTACAAGTGGAGTGAGCATGAGCGGGTGTTGCTGGAGTTGCTGCGGGAAGTGCGGCGGGAGGCGGGGCTTTCTGGGCCGGCGGTGCAGCGGATGTTGAAGCGGCCGAACTCCTATGTCGCCAAAGTCGAGGCGGGTGAAAAGCGGCTGGATATTCTCGAACTGCGCGAACTCTGCACAGTCTATGGCATCACAATCGTCGATTTCACCGCACGGCTCGAGCAGCGCTTGCAGAGTGCCAAGCTGACCAAATCGTAAGCATCACCCTGTCCACGTTTTTTCAGATGTTCACCGCAGAGGCGTGGAAAAAATGTCGGATGGGCAATTGCGTCCACTGCCGATTGTCTCTTCTGGCGGCGCGCGTCTATAGTGCGGCAATGATTCGACGTCTTGCCCTCACCGTTGCACTGCTCTGCATGCTGCCATCCATACTCGCTGCCGCGCCTGCGCATCGGCCGCCGAAATTGATTGTGCAGATCACCATCGATGCGTTACGCGGTGATCTGGTGGATCGTTTCTCTTCTGTGCTTGGCAAGGGCGGCTTCGGCTATCTGATCCATCATGGCCTTCACTTTGACAACGCCCACTACCAGCACGCCAACACCGAAACCATTGTCGGCCACACCTCGCTGGCCACCGGCGCGCTGCCGTCGGCGCATGGGATGGTTGCCAATGTCTGGTTCGATCGCGAGCGGGGGCGACTGGTCTATAACATCGAGGACAGCCGCTACCACCTGCTCACCGCCGATGCCGATGTCGATCAGCAGCGCGAGATCGACCCGACCCAGAAGACCGCCAGAGTCGATGGCCGCTCGCCGGCCAATATCCTCACCTCCACCTTCAGCGACGAGCTGGCGATCCACACCAACGGCGGCGCCAAAATCTTTGCCGTGTCGGTCAAAGATCGCGCCGCTGTCTCCATGGCCGGGCATGCCGGCAAGGCGTTCTGGTTCTCCAAGGCCAAGGGGGCGTTTGTCACCAGTAGTTACTACTACCGCGCTATGCCGTCCTGGGCGCAGCACTGGAACAGTCGTCACCTGCCCAAGCGATACGCCGGCAAATCGTGGCAGCTGCTCTATCAGCCGGCGCGTTATCAATTTGGCCAGCAGGATGATCAACCCTTCGAGACCGCGCTGCCCGGCTTCGGTCGCACCTTTCCCCACCCCTATGGCCAGCCGACGGACAAATATTTCACCACGTTCCTCACCCTCAGCCCCGCCGGCGATGCGCTGACGCTCGATTTTGCCAAGGCGCTGATCCACGCCGAGCAGCTCGGGCAGGATGATGTCACCGACTACCTCTCGATCAGCTTCTCCTCGACCGATTATGTCGGCCACATCTTCTCCGCCTCCAGCCTCGAAAGCGAAGATAATCTCGCCCATCTCGACCGCACGCTGGCCGATCTCTTCGCCTACCTCGATCGCACGGTCGGGCTCGATCGCACGCTGATTGTGCTCTCCGCCGATCACGGCCAACCGGAGGCGCCGGGCTATCTGCAGTCGCTCGGCATGGGCAATGCCCGCTATTTCGATCTCGCCGGCCTCGACAAATCGACGGCGATCAGCGCCATCAAGCGCCGCTTTCATCTCAACAAGCCGCTGATCAAAGCCTATTTTCACCCCTACATCTATCTCGATCACCAGCTGATCCGCAAACACGGCCTCGCACTCGCCGAGGTGGAGGATGCGGTGGCCGCCGAGCTGTTGAAGTTTGATGGCATCGCCTACGCCGTGTCGAGTCAGCGGCGCGGACAGCTGCCGGATGACCGCATCAGCCGGCTGGTGCGCAATAATTTCCACGCCAATCGTTCCGGCGATATTTATGTCGTCTTCGCGCCGAATGTGTTCATCAACCACTTCGATCACCTGACGGTCAGCTCGGTGCACGGCTCGCCGTGGCGTTACGACACCTTCGTGCCGATCTATTTCGCCGGCAACGGCTTGACGGCTGCCGTCATCCACCGGCCGGTCACCCCCTACGCCATCGCGCCGACCCTCTCCGCCCTGATCCACGCCGCTCCACCCTCCGCCGCCATCGGCGAGCCGCTGGTGGAAGTGTTGCGGTGAGGTGTTGCTACGCTTTTCAGGGTGATCGCAGAAACATTGTTCGCACCCCTTTAGAAAAAACGATCACGTCATCCCCGAGTGCCTTCATCGGGGATCCATTGTTGCGTGGATTCCCGATAGAATCCTCGGGAATGACTGCTTTTTTGATGCGATGGCTCTGTCTCGCCTTTGCCTCGGCGCTGATGAGCCTGCTCGTTGCATCCTCCATCGCCCATGGGGCGCAAAACGCTGCACAAACCGCCGCGCAACGGAAGCCGCTCACCTTTGTCGATGAGCAGCAGTGCGCCAGCTGTCACGCGCAGCAGGTGCGTGACTGGCACGGCTCACACCACGACAAAGCGATGGATCACGCCACCGCCGATACCGTGCTCGGCGACTTCAACCACGCCCACTTCACCCACCGCGGCGTGACCACCACTTTCTACAAAAAGGGCAAACAGTTCTTCGTTCGCACCGACGGCAAAGATGGTAAGCTGCACGACTATCCCGTGCGCTACGTCTTCGGCTTCACACCGCTGCAGCAGTATCTCATCCCCTTCCCCGATGGGCGGCTGCAGGCGCTCGATATTGCTTGGGACAGCCGCCCTGAAGCCGCCGGCGGCCAGCGCTGGTTTCACCTCCATCCCGATGAGCCGATCACCGCCAAGCACCCGTTTCACTGGACGCGCCGCTTCCTCAACTGGAACTACATGTGCGCCTCCTGCCACAGCACGAACGTCAACAAACATTTCGATCTGAAGCAGAATCGTTTCCGCACCACCTGGTCGAAGATCGATGTCGGTTGTCAGGCCTGCCATGGCCCGGCCTCGCGCCACCTACAGTGGGCAACGGCCAAAAAACAGCCGGCATGGCCGCAGCATGGGTTCCCCGTCGATCTCGCCGCCGCCGATAGCCATATCCAGATCGAGACCTGCGCCCGCTGCCATGCCCGACGCAGCATTGTCAGCAACGACTACCGCCACGGCCAGCCGTTCATGGATTTCTTCAAGCCGCAGCTGCTGCGCGAACCCTTTTACCACCCCGATGGGCAGATCAAGGATGAGGATTACGTCTATGGCTCGTTTGTGCAGTCGAAGATGTATGCCGCCGGCGTGCGCTGCACCGACTGCCACAACGCGCACACCGCCCGCCTGCGCCTGCGCGGCAATAACCTCTGCATCAGCTGCCACAGCAGCGCGCCCAACCCGCGTTTTTCGATGTTGAAACGCAAGGCATACGACGCGCCCGCCCACCATCACCACAAAATGGGCAGCCGTGGCGCGCAGTGCATCAGCTGCCACATGCCGAGCAAAATCTATATGGGCGTCGATCGCCGGCGCGATCACAGCTTCCGCATCCCGCGCCCCGATCTCTCGGCTCAGATCGGCACGCCCAACGCCTGTACGCAGTGCCACACCGACAAAAGCGCCACATGGGCAGCGGTCGCCTTCCACCGCTGGTTCCCCGATGCGGCAGCGACACATGCGCGCCAGAGCCAATTTGCGACCACCTTCGCCCACGCGCAACAGCATGCGCAACAAACGTCGCAGCCCAACACCGCCGCCTCACTGCGCCAGATCGCCGCCGACCGGGGGCAGCCGATCATTGTGCGTGCCACCGCCGTCAGCCTGCTGGCTGGCTACCCGAGCCGCGCCACCCTCGATGCGCTGCAACCGCTGCTGCAGCACACCGATCCGCTGATCCGTTATCACGCCATCCGCAGCCTCGATCGTCTGCTGCCGCCGGCCGCCGGCGCGGCCATGCAGCAGCGCAAGGTGCGCATGATCGTGCCGCTGTTGGATGACCCGATCCGCGCGGTACGCAGTGAGGCGGCGCGGGCGCTCAGTGATGTGCCG
>JALUXN010000146.1 GCA_027018975.1 Mariprofundaceae bacterium
TATGCGTGACGCACCCCATGCGCAGGCAGCCGAGGCATTTCTCCGCTTTTTGACCAGCCCCAAAGGGCAGGCGATCTATCACCACTACGGCTTTTTGCCGCCGCAGGGAGCGCAGTAGTGCGTGCGCCGAGGGTCGGGGTATGGCTGGCCGGCATGCTGTTGGCCGCCACCCCTCTGCTTGCCAACCCTCCACTTGGATTCGCCGCCGAGCATGATGTGGTGCAGCAGGGGGAGGCGATTTTTCTGCACGGAACAGATACTGCGCCAGCTTGTGTGCAGTGCCATGGAGCGCAGGCCAAGGGTGGTGTCGGGCCGAGGCTGGCCGGGCTGGGGCGTGCGTATATGGTGCGGCAGCTGGATGATTTCTCGCGCGGAGTGCGCAAAAACGCGATGATGAATCGTGTCGCCAAGCATCTGGATGCGACAAGCGTGCAGGCTGTGACAGCCTGGCTGGGCATGCTTGCGCCGCACCTGCCGTCGGCGACACCCGCGCTCCCACCATCGACGCTGAAACTGCTGACCACGGGCGACTGGGCGCGCGGTATGCCGGCGTGCGTGGATTGTCACGCCGCTACACTGATGGGAGATGGTCGCAACATCCCCGCGCTGGCCGGTCAACAGCAGCGCTATCTTGTCAAACGTCTGCGCCATCTGCGCGCCTTGCCACAGCCGTCCGGTACGGCGATGCGTATCATGTCGCATATTGCCAGCGGCTTGTCCGATCAGGAGATCGACGATCTGGCTACGGCACTGGCATCGCTGGATGGCAGAGCGTTGCATCGCAGCGGGATGGCAGCGGTAGATGCAGCGCCGGTGGCTGCAGCGTTGCCGACTTCAAAGCCGTTGGCGGCTGCGATTCGTCATGGCGAACAGATTTTTATGCACACACCGGAACAGGCTCGGCCATTTGTCGGCAAGCAGAATCGTCTGAGCTGTGTGCACTGTCATTTGAATCGCGGGCGTCTTGCCAGCGCCGCACCCATGTGGGCGGCGGCGGTGCGTTATCCGTTGTACCGCAAGAAAAATCATCGTGTGAATACGCTGGCGATGCGCGTGCAGGGCTGTTTTCGTTATAGCCTGAATGGCACACCACCGCCGGCCGATAGTGCGGTGATGGTTGATCTGGTGGCCTACATTCATTGGCTTGGGCGTGGGCAGAGATTGGGAGAGCAGCCGGCTGCGCACGGATTCCCACCACTGGCCAAGCCAGCGCGCGCACCTGATCTGCAGCGTGGTGAAGGGGTTTTCCGTGCTCGCTGCGCGCTCTGCCACGGCCAGGATGGGCAGGGGAGTGTGTTTCGAGGCAGGGTGATCTTTCCGCCGCTGTGGGGCGAGCACGCCTTCAACTGGGGGGCGGGGATGCACCGTGTGGATAAGGCTGCAGCCTTTATCAAAGCCAATATGCCGTATGGTATGGGTGGCAGTTTGAGTGCGCAGGAGGCTTGGGATGTTGCGGCGTTTGTCGAATCCCATCCGCGCCCTGAAGACCCCCGCTTTACCGGCGATCTGGATGAGACCATTCGTCGTTTCCATGCGCACCGCGATGTGGATTTTTACGCCACCGCACATCAACGATAGGAGGATGTGAACAATGCAAATTTCGGTTCAAGAGCTGGATGCGCGGATTCGACGGGGGGAGGTGGAGTATCTTGTCGATGTGCGTACCGCAGTGGAATATGCCTCCGAGCGGCCGGATGTGGCCATGCTGCGCAATCATCCGAATGAATTTATCGAGCATCTCGATCTGCCCCGTGATGCGACCATCTATCTGATTTGCCGTTCGGGGCGGCGTTCCGCGATGGCGCAGCAATACCTGCGCAATCATGGTTATCGTCACCCCGTCAATGTGATGGGCGGTCTGCTGGCGTGGAAACAGGCGGCGCTGCCGGTGACCAAAACAGCGGGGATGTTTCCCATCATGCGGCAGGTGCATCTGGCGGCAGGCATGCTGGCGCTGGCGGGGGCGTTGGGCGCGCTGTTCTGGCAGCCGGTGATGCTCTGGCTGGCGGTGCTGGTCGGCGCGGGGCTGACCCTCTCCGGGGCAACCGGTTTCTGCGGTATGGCCAAGTTGCTTGCGCTGATGCCTTGGAACAGGGTTCAGGCGGAGTTTCAGGCCGAATAAGGGAGTGAGCATGACAGTTTGGGTGTGGTTGGCGGCGCCGGTGATCGGGCTGTTGTTGGCGATGTTCGGCGCTGGTGGCGGGATGACCACCGTGCCGCTGTTGACCTATGGTCTGCAGATGCCGTTGAAGGAGGCGATCGCCTCCAGTCTGTGGATCGTTGTGGCGGTGAGTGTGAGCGCGTTGTTGCGGCAGCGCGCTTGGCGCTGTCTGGATCTTCCGCTGCTGGTGCGATTCGCGCTGGGCGG
>JALUXN010000147.1 GCA_027018975.1 Mariprofundaceae bacterium
AAAAGCTCAATGTTTTCAAGGCCTTATGTTTGGTTGCGGGGGCTGGATTTGAACCAACGACCTTCGGGTTATGAGCCCGACGAGCTACCACTGCTCCACCCCGCGTCAACTTCTAACTATCCAATACTTAGAACTTTTATCTTCTCTGGATTCCTTTCGGTTTCTCTATAATGGCACAGGTTTGTGCCAAGTGTTGTGCCAGAGTTGCGTATCGCTGCTTCCCGAAAACAACCCGACGAGCTGCGAACGAGGAGAACAGTATCGCCGAGACGCTTATTGTCAACAGCTAATCTCACAGGAGTCTCCTCATTTTTTTACTCCCACACTGTCGGAAGTAGCGGCTTGGGCAGGGTTGGCTGTTTTTGTGGTATTGGTTGTTTGGGTTTTCGTAGCCAGGGGGCGATCGCATTTTTGCCTTGTGCGAACATTATTTGCCACCCTTTGAATTGCCATAACATCTCAACGTGAATGCAATGGAAAAAGCGGCGAAGAAACTCGTTATTTTATCAGTAGCTTGGATGCATCCAAACCCAGGAACTTGGGAAAAGTCGCGCGATCTCACTGGGGCATTGAGAACTGTCTGCATTGGGTGCTTGGTTGCGCATTTGATGAGGATTCCAACGTATGCGCAAAGGAAACAGCGCTGCCAAATGGATAAAACGGTGGTAACTCATGAGTAGCAGGCGATAATGAGCATGTTTTGTTACTCGAGAGGTACCATGTTTTTACCCATGCGTATCTCTGCGCGTGTAGTTGCGCAGTTGTTGATGTGTGAATCGGGGCTGGCTTTGCTGGTGGCGGGATGGTTAGATTCATGCGTGTGACGGAGGATCGATGGACGAACAGGGTGTGAGTGAAGAGATATTCAGTGCCGGCGTGGCCTATCTGGCGATGATGCAGGCGCGTTATCGGCGTGATCCGGCATCGGTGTCGGCGGCTTGGGCGGACTATTTGGCGGGGCTGGATGGTGCTGACATTGATGGCGTCAGTGATGAACGGCAGTTGGCGGAGCAGCTGAAGCCGGCAGTACGTGCGCAGACGCGTGTGCAGGCGCAAGCGCCGCAATCAGCCGGTGATATTGAGTATCCCTCGCGCGCCTTCTATCTGATTCACGGTTATCGCGTGCATGGTCATCTACATGCCGATCTCGATCCGCTTAAACTCGATCCGCGCCCGCCCAGCCCTGAGCTGGAACTGGGCTATTACGGCCTCTCCGAGCGCGATTTGGATCAGTTGTTTCCGACGGCTGATCTGGCCGGTGATCCCCAGATGCGGCTGCGCGATATTTTGGCGCTGCTGGAGGAGACCTACTGCGGCCATATCGGCCCCGAGTTCATGCATATCACCGATTCGGCGCGGCGTCACTGGATTCAGAACCGGCTGGAGCAGGTGCGCTCCAAGCCCGATTATGATGCTTCGATGCGCAAACATATCTTCGGCCGCATCATGCATGCCGAGGAGTTCGAGCGCTTTTTGCATACCCGCTATGTGGGGCAGAAGCGCTTTTCACTGGAGGGGGGCGAGAGCCTGATTCCGATGCTCGATACGTTGGTGCAGCGCGCCGGTACGCAGGGCACCAAGGAGATCATTCTCGGTATGGCGCACCGCGGGCGGCTCAATGTGCTGGCCAATATCATGGGTAAATCGCTCTCCGATATCTTCTCCGAATTTGAGGGGGCGCAGCTGCAGGAGTCGGCGCAGGGGCAGGGGGATGTGAAGTATCACCTCGGCTTCTCCTCCGACGTGCGCACAGCCGGGGGGACGGTGCATCTGTCGCTCGGCTTCAATCCGTCGCATCTGGAGATTATCACGCCGGTGGCGATGGGCAGTGTGCGGGCGCGCCAGTGCCGCCGCAAAGACAAGAGCAAGCGCGAAGTGATGAATGTGCTGGTGCATGGCGATGCTGCCTTTGCCGGTCAGGGGGTGGTGGCGGAATCGTTGGAGCTCTCCAAGCTGCGCGGCTTTCGCATCGGCGGCACGATCCATATCGTGGTCAATAATCAGATCGGCTTCACTGTCAATCCGCACGATGCCCGTTCGACCACCTACTGCACCGACATCGCCAAGATTGTGCAGGCGCCGATTCTGCATGTGAACGGCGACGATCCGGAGGCGTGTTGTCTGGCGGTGGAGATTGCGGTCGAGTACCGCAACACCTTCCATGAAGATGTGGTGATCGATCTGATCTGCTACCGCCGCCACGGCCACAACGAGGCCGATTCGCCGGAGGTGACGCAGCCGGTGATGTATCGCCGCATCGCCGAGCACCCGACGGTGGAAACGGTCTATCGTGATCGCCTGATCGCCGATGGTGTATTGAGCGAGCAGGACAGCGCCAGTATGGTGAAGACCTATCGCGACTGTCTGGAGAAGATGCGCCGCACCCGCGAACAGCCGAAACAAATCAATAGCCTGCAGGGACGCTGGGATGGTTTCCTCAAGGATGGCGACGATGAGCCGGAGACCGGCGTCAACGCGGTAATTCTCAGCGAGCTGGCGCACCGCGTGCATCTGCTGCCGCCCGGTTTCGACCTCCACCCGCGCATCGAGAAGATCTATGAGCAGCGGATGCAGATGATGCTCGGCCAGCAGCCGGTCGATTGGGGTTGTGCCGAGACGATGGCCTATGCGACGCTGGTCAACGAGGGGGGGTGGGTGCGCCTCTCCGGCGAAGATTCGGGACGCGGCACCTTCTTCCACCGCCACGCGCGGGTCTATGACCAGAAAACGGGCAAGTCGATGATGCCGTTGCGGCAGGTGGAGAATGGTTCGCTCTCCCACTTTATTGTCATCGATAGCATGCTCTCGGAGATGGCGGTGCTCGGTTATGAGTATGGCTATTCGGTGGCCGAGCCGCGCGCGCTGGTGATCTGGGAGGCGCAGTATGGCGATTTCGCCAATGTGGCACAGGTGGTGATCGATCAGTTTATTGCCGCTGGCGAGACCAAGTGGAATCGCATGTCCGGTCTCGTACTCTGGCTGCCGCATGGCTACGAGGGGCAGGGGGCGGAGCACTCCTCGGCGCGTCTGGAGCGCTATCTGCAGCTCTGCGCCGAGGAGAATATGCAGGTGGTCTGTCCGACCACGCCGGCGCAGCTCTTTCATCTGCTGCGTCGTCAGCTGATGAGCCGCGTGCGCAAGCCGCTGATTCTGATGGCGCCGAAGAGTATGTTGCGCAACAAACTCTCCTTTTCGGCGCTGGAGGATTTCACTGCGGGGCGCTTCCAGCCGGTGCTTGCTGAGCGTGAATTGAGCGATGCTGCGCGGGTGCGGCGGGTGCTGCTCTGTTCCGGTAAAGTCTATTACGATCTACTGCTGGAGCGGCGCAAACGAGAGATCGACGATGTGGCGATGATTCGCATTGAGCGGCTTTACCCGTTTCCGGTCGAAGAGATCCAAGCGGCGCTGGCACCATTCTATGATGTGGATGAGGTGGTTTGGGTGCAGGAGGAGCCGGAGAATCAGGGCGCGTGGCTCGCCTTGAGCAGCCCGATCCGGCGGGTGTTGGCGGAGAATCAGAAGATTCATGCAGTGACCCGGCCAGCGTCGGCGGCGCCGGCGGTCGGCTCGGCCAAGCGGCATAAGGCGGAGCAGGCGGAACTGGTGGCGCGGGCACTGTCGGAAGAGCGGTTAAAGACCAATTGAAGAGCATTTGAAGAGTAGTTGGGGAGTGAGTGATGGCGGAAATCGAGATTAAAGTACCGAGTCTGGGCGAGTCGGAGACCGAGGCGACGCTGGTGTCGTGGCTGAAGCAGGTGGGCGACACCGTCGAGGTCGATGATGTGCTGGCCGAGGTAGAGAGCGACAAGATCACCATGGAGATCACGGCGCTCGATCGCGGTGTGTTGACCCGCGTGCTCAAGCAGGCGGATGATCTGGTCGAGCCGGATGAGGTGATCGGATATATCGATGATGCGCTGGCGCCGCCGCGCGAAGATGAATCGGCCGAAGCGGTCGAATCAGAAGTTCAAGCGGATGTGGCTGAAGATGACGTCGAAGCCGCGCCGGCACCGGTTGCAGAGGCAGAGCCGGAATCGGCCGAAGCGGTTGCACCGCCAGCGGCAGAGACGATTGTAGCTGCCGATCGGCAAGCGGTGCGCCAGCCGATGAGCCGCCTGCGCAGACGGATCGCCGAGCGGTTGAAGGCGTCGCAGAACACGGCGGCGATGTTGACCACCTTCAACGAGGTCAATCTGCAGGCGGTGATGGAGCTGCGCAGTCGTTACGGGGCGGCGTTTCAGCAGCAGCATGGGGTGAAACTCGGCTTTATGTCTTTCTTCGTGCGCGCGGTGTCGCAGGCGCTGGCGGCGTATCCGATGCTCAACGCCTATATCGATGGCGACGATGTGGTCTATCACAATTATGTCGATGTCGGCATCGCGGTCAGTGCCGAGAAGGGGTTGGTGGTGCCGGTGTTGCGTGATGCGCAGCAGCTCAGCCTCGCCGAGATCGAGCTGGGCATTGCCGATCTGGCTCGCCGTGCGCGCGAGGGCGGGCTGTCACCCGATGATCTGAAGGGGGGGACGTTTTCGATCACCAATGGTGGCATCTTCGGCTCGATGCTCTCCACGCCGATCCTCAATCCGCCGCAGAGCGGTATCCTCGGCATGCACAATATCCAGAAACGGCCGGTGGTGGAGGGTGATGCCATTGTCATCCGTCCGATGATGTATCTGGCGCTCACCTACGATCACCGCCTGATCGACGGCGCCGATGCGGTGCGTTTCCTCGTAACGGTCAAAGAGGCGCTGGAGTTTCCCGGCCGCGCGCTGCTCGATCTGTGACGCAGGGCGTGGTTGTAGGAGAAGAGAGCGCGCGCCTGATCACCTTTGAGGGGGTGGATGGCTGCGGCAAGAGTACGCAGCTGCGGCTGGCCGCTGAGCGGTTAAGGGCGGCCGGTGAAGCGGTGGTGACCACCTTTGAGCCGGGTGATACGGCGCTGGGGCGGGAGTTGCGGCGTCTGCTGCTCGATGGCGAGTTCGTGCCGGTGCCGGAAGCCGAGTTGCTGCTGTTTCTGGCCGATCGGGCGCAACATGTGCGTGAAGTGATTGCGTCGGCACTGGCGCGCGGCGCGTGGGTGTTGTGTGACCGCTACTCCGATTCGACGCTCGCCTATCAGCTGGCGGCGCGCCAGTTGGCCGACCAACAAATCCCACTGCATGCGCTACTGAACTTCGCCGAGTGCGGTGTGCGGCCGGGCTTGACGCTCTGGTTCGATCTCAGTGTGGAGCAAGCGGCTGCCCGCATGCGCCAGCGCGAATCTTCGGGCGAGGCACCGACACGGCTGGATGATGAACAGGCCGCGTTTCATCAGCGGGTGGCGGCGGCATTTGCGCAGCAGTGGCAGGCTGAGCCTGAGCGGATTGCCCGTATCGATGCCGATCGCCCGATTGCCGATGTGCATGGTGATGTCTGTGCGGCACTTGCACGGCGTTTGCCTCTGTCTGCTGTGGCGGCGCAGTGATGGAGGTGGTCGGGCATGCGGCGACTTTAGCGCGCTTTCGCAGCGCCATGGCCGCGCAGACGCTGCACCATGCGTGGTTGCTCTACGGGGTGAAGGGTATCGGCAAGCGCACGCTGGCTGAGAAGTTGGCGGCGATGCTGTTGTGCGAGGAGCAGCGCGATTGTGGGCAGTGCCACGCCTGCAAGATGCTGGCGGCTGGTGCGCATCCCGATCTCTGCCGCAGCGGCGTGCTTGAGGGGAAGCGTGATGTGAGCATTCAGCAGGTGCGCGAGCTGCTCGGTTTTCTGGCGCTCAGTTCGGCGGAAGGTGGGCGGCGGGTGGTGCTCTTGGATGATGCCGAGCGGATGAATCAGCAGGCAGCCAATGCACTGCTTAAAGGGTTAGAGGAGCCGACAGCGGAGAGCGTGCTGTTGATTGTTTGCGCTGATATTGAGCGGCTGCCGGCGACAGTGCGCTCGCGCTGCATGCTGGAGAGTTGTGCGCCACTCGACGATCAGCAGGTGCGGTATGTGTTGAGCACACAGCAACCGGCCATTGATGCCGCTTATCTCGATCTCGCCGTGTCGCTGGCTGATGGCGCCCCGGGTCTTGTGCAGTGCATGCAGGATAAACAGATCGCACAGGCGTTACAGACGTGGGGGGAGCTGGTGGCTGATCTTGCCCATGCCGATGTGGGCAGGATCGAGGCGTGGATTCGCAGTCAGATTAAGCTGGTGCCGCATGCATTGCTGGTTCGCAGCGTTGTGCAACCGCTTGCGCCTGCGCTGCAACAGCAGCATGGCGATTATGCCCGTCACGCGGCGCTGCTGCAGGCGTTGGAGGGTGTGCTGCGTTGGCCGGGTGATGTGGTGCGTCACACGCTGCGTGCCGGTCCTTCGCTGTTGGCGCAGCTGCTGAAGTTGCGCGCAGCGCTGTTGGCTTGAGGGCAACTATTCATCTCATCCCATGGTTTGCCCGCTAGCTGCGTTGAACATGCTCATGTGCAACAGCACACTGCGCGTGTTCGCCTTGCTATCGAACAAACCACGGGCGATCTGAACAGTGCCAGTAAATGGCTGAATAGCGACTCAGGGATTGGAGTGGATGGTGTGTGTCATTAGCTGAAGCGCTGGCGGGCGCGTTGTGCGGCAGCTTCGCCGCGTTGGACGGCGAGTTCGATGGTGGCGGGCAGCTCTCCGGGTTGCGGCATTTCGGCCGCATCGATGATGGATGCGGGCAGGGGTGGCTGTGGCGCTTGTGGGCGCACCAGAGCGGTGGCGCGCTGCTCTGTGATGATGCGATAGTGGTGTGGTTTGCAGCTGTTTGTAGTGTGACCATTGCCGCGATGACATATCGCATGGAGTTCACGGTTGACCTGTTGCAGCAGTGCGCTGTGGTCGCGCGCAGCTGTGTCAGCACTGATGACGACACAGATATGCTGCGCAGGGCTGCGCTGCGTCGGGTTGCCTGTTGCTGCGGTGTGCATGGCAGTGAGGTCGAAGAACCAGTGGCCGCGTGTGCCGATGCCGCCGACCAGTGGCGCGGGGAGCGGGTGCGGCTCTCTGTACCAGAGATGGATGTTGGTGATCGGGCTGGTGGGGGTCGCAGAGCCGGGCTGGTGGAGGATTTTATCCCGCGCATGGGCGGGGAGGGCGAGAATGGCGGCGTCGAAGCGTGCTGCGCTGGCATGCTGTTCCGCAGCGCCGATGAGATGAACCTGCGAGTTGTCGGCGTCGAGGCGATGAATGCGGTGACGCAGTTTCAATTGTACGCCCAGCGCGGTCGCCCGCTGCTGTAACGGTGCAATCAGGGCTTGCGCCAGTGGTGCGGTGAACCAGCCGAGTCGGGCATGGTTGCGGCAGCTGAAACTCTCTGACAATACACGCGCAAACGATGCGGCATTGGCGCTGCTGCCCGGTTCGTTCATGGCACCGAGACAGAGCGGTTCGAGCAGGTCGCGCTGCAGCGCTGCCGGTATTTGGAGCGGTGTGAGCCAGCTTGTGACACTGGTCTGTGGCTCGATGCGGCCGCGCATGGCGCGCGCCAGCTTGAGCATGGCGATGGCTGAATCGGCGTGGTGTGCCGGCAGCGCGGCAGCGGCGTGGAGCAGCGCCATGGGGAAGGGGAGCCAGCGGCTCGGGCGGAAGTGGAAGTGGCCGCGATCCTCTGCCCAGAGCGGCAGATCGAGCGTCGGCTGCCAGTGGATGGCCGTTTGATCGGTGGCCTCCTGCAGTAGCGCGATGGTGCGGTGGTAGGCGCCGACCAACAGGTGCGGGCCGTTGTCGCAACAGACGCCGGTGGTGCGATCGACAAAACTGCGCGTGCGGCCGCCGAGTGTGGGCGCTGCCTCAAATAGGGTGACGTCGGCGCCATCTTCAGCCAATCGAATAGCGGCTGTCAGCCCGGCCAGTCCGCCGCCGATGACGGCAATCGCGGCGATCTTAGAACTCCAGTCTGATTGCTTGCGCGCGTGTCGCAGCGCGGCGCTCATAGCGCCAGCAGCGCCAGGCAATCCAGATCTTGCGCAGCGGCAGTATCTGAACGGGGTGTTGCCACACATCATACTGCACCGCAGCAAGGCGCGGCAGGTAGGCGTGGTAGATGGCCGCCATCACCAACGATGGCCGCAGGCTGGCGCGATCTTCATTCGGCAGGCTGGCCAGCGCGCGCTGATAGGCGGACTCGGCCTGTTGCGCATAATCGCGCAGCAGCGCCTGCATCGCTTCGCTGCAATGGCCGTTTTTGAAATCCTGATCACTCACCCGATAGCGGGCGCGATCCTCCTGCGGCAGATAGATGCGGCCGAGTCTGGCATCTTCGGCGACGTCGCGGAGGATATTGGTCAACTGTAGCGCCTCGCCGAGCAGGGTGGCAAACTGGCGCGATTGGCGATTCTGATAACCGAACACCTCAATGCTCATCAACCCCACCACACCGGCGACGCGGTAGCAGTAGAGGGATAGATCGGCGCGTTTAACGATCGGTTGGCGGTTGATATCCATCAGCATGCCGTCGAGCAGCTCGACCAGCAGCTCCTCATCGAGTGAAAAGTGTGTTTTCGCCCACTGCAGCTCTCTGCCGACCGGATGCTGCGGCTTGTCGGCAAAGGCGCGCGCCAGCTCCTCGCGCCAGAAAGCCAGCTTGGCCAGCGCCACCTCCTGTTCGCGGATATTGTCGGCGACATCATCGACTTCGCGGCAGAAGGCATAGAGCGCCATCATGGCGCGGCGCTGATTTTCGGGCAGGAACAGAAAGGCGTAGAAGAATGAGGAGCCGGAGCCCCGGGTCTTTTGGCGGCAATACTCTTGCGGGGTCATGGCTGCTCCGGGCGGGGTGGAAAGAGGGTAAGCCTGAGGATCGGCAGCGCCAGTCGGCGCCACTGCGCTTTGTGCAGGGTAGGTCGGCGGGTCAGCGGTGTTTCGTTGGCGGCGATCAGGTCGAGCATGGCGCGTCCGCCGGCGATAGTGGCGGCTATCTGCAGCCGCAGGCGGAGGGGGAGCATGGCCAATAGCGGCGTACCGCTCTCCAGTAGCTGGCGCGTCTCCTCAACAGCACGCATCAGCAGCGGGCGGCACTGGGCATCGCTGACCTGCTGTTGCAGCAGCGCATCGGGATCGATGCCGGCATCCTGCAGCCAGCTGGCCGGCAGGTAACAGCGGCCGCGTGGCAGGTCGATGCTGAGATCCTGCCAGAAATTGATCAGCTGGAGCGCGGTGCAGATGGCATCGGCATGGTGCATCGCCTGAGCATCGTGGATGCCGTGCAGCTGCAGCATCAGCCGGCCGATCGGGTTGGCGGAGTGTTTGCAGTAAAAACGGAGTTCGTCGAGACTGGAGTAGGCGTGGATGGAGACATCCATGCGGAAGGCGGTGAGCAGGTTGTCGAGCTCGTTGATATCGAGATGGAAGGTGCGAATGGCGTCGCCGAGGGCGAGGAAGATCGGTTGATCGACGCGGTCACCATCTGCACAGCGCTCCAGCAGCGTCGCCCAGGCATCGAGCTGCTTGAGGCGTGTCTCCGGTGCGGCATCACCCTCGTCGGCGAGGTCGTCGGCGTGGCGGGCGTAGGCGTAGATGGCAGCGATGGCCGGCCGCACGCGCGCTGGCAGCAGGCGCGAGGCGGTAGGGAAGTTTTCATAGTGATTGCGTGCGATATCGATACAGTGTTGGTACGCTTGCGCAAGCGGCATGGCGTGTGAGGCAGGGGAGGTCATGCCGGACGATTGCATGGCCGGAATGGTGGCAAGCTGTTTGGGGATGCGCAACTGTTGGGCGGTCACGTGGGTGCAAGGAGTGGGAGATGAAGAGCAATGAACGGGTGATTGTGGTCGGTGGCGGCATTATCGGCTGCCTCACGGCGCTCTATCTGCATCGCTTGGGTGCCAGGCCGGTGGTGCTGGAGCGTGGCACGGTCGGGCAGGAGTCCTCATGGGCGGGTGCCGGCATTCTCTGCCCGATCCATCCATGGCTCTATCCCGATAGTTTTACCCATCTGATCAACTACAGTCTGGCGCTCTATCCCGATCTACACCGGGAGCTGGTTGCGACGACCGGCATCGACAGTCAGTGGCGTAACAACGGTTTGATGATCCCGTTTTTTGCCGATGATCGTGTGCACCATCGTGATGCGGCGCTGCGCTGGTCAGCGCGTTTTCAGTGGCCGGTGGAGCAGCTTGATCGTCAGCAGTGTTGTACGCAGGAGCCGACCATCAGTCCCGATGTGGAGGGGGCGCTGCGTTGGCCGGAGGTGGGGCAGGTGCGTAATCCGCGTCTGTTGACGGCGGTGCGCAAGGCGATGGCGCTGGAGGGGGTGCCGATTCGTGAACAATCTCCTGTGGCCGGCTTGCAGTTCGGTGGCCGTGGCGAAGTGCGCGGCGTGGTGCTGGCGGGTGGCGAGGTGATTGAGGCGGAGATGGTGCTGTTGGCGGCGGGGAGCTGGAGTGGTGAGTTGGGGGCGGCGTCAGGGCTTTCGTTGCCGATTGAGCCGGTGAAGGGGCAGATTGTGCTGATCAAGGATGAGCCGGAGCGGGTGCGCCATATCATCAAGCATGATAACGCTTATCTGGTGCCGCGTGTCGATGGTCATATTCTGGTCGGTGCGAGCATGGAACGGGTCGGTTTTCAGCGCGGTACGACCCGGGAGACAATCGATGCGCTGCTGGCTGCGACTTGGCGGATGCATCCGGCACTGAAGCAGGCGCGCATTGTTCGGGAGTGGATGGGCTTTCGTCCGGGGACACCCGACGGCATGCCCTACCTCGGTCCGGTACGCGAGCATGCCGGCCTCTGGGTCTCCAGTGGTCACTACCGGAATGGCGTTGCATTGGCGCCGGGCAGCGCCGAACTGATCAGCCGATGGATGATGGGAGTTCAGCCTGAGGTTGATCTGCACGATTTTCGTGTCGATCGCCCCCTCCAGCCGCGTGCTGCCATCGGTTTGCCTGAAAAAACTAACGCGACTTGAATAGCGACTCAGGTCGCGTTACTTGAGTGTTTATGGTTGGTCTCTATCGGCTAGCATCTGCTGCACCCGCTGCGGGTCGTCGGTGGGTAGATTGCACTGGAAGTTTTCGCAGACATAGGCGGTCACCTTTCCATGCATCGCCTTCTGCCCCTTGGTGAAGGGCGCCAGCGATTCGATCTCGGCGTCGTGCCATAGTACCACCTGATTCGGCCGATATTCGCCATCGATCACCTTGCGCATCGCCCGCGCCGCATCGCTATCTCGATCACCGACCAATACAATCTCTTTGCTCGGTGTGGTCGCCAGCAGCAGTGCCGAGAGCAGGTGCAGCACACCAGCCGGCGCCCGTTCGGCGATGCCGGCAAAGTGCTCGGCCACTGCGGATGCCTCCTTGGCCAAGGCCGCATCGCCGGTCAGGCGGGAGAGGCGCAGCAGATTGTGCATCGCCACCGCATTGCCGGAGGGCAGCGCGTTATCAAACACCTCCATCGGCCGTGCTATCAGCTCCGACTGGTCACTGACCTGATAAAAACCGCCCTCTGCCCCCTTGAAGCGATCCAGCATCATGCGATTGAGCGCCAGCGCCTCGCGCAGCCAGCGCGCATCGAAGCTCGCCTCATAGAGCTCGCACAGCCCCCACACCAGATAGGTGTAATCCTCCAGCTGCCCCGCCACCGCCGCGTCACCCTTGCGCCAGCGGTGCAGCAGATCGCCGTGATCGTCGCGCAGGTTGTGCAGAATAAACGTCGCCGCCTGTGTCGCCGCCTGCAGATAGCGCGGTTCATGCAGCAGTCGTCCGGCCATCGCCAGTGCGGCAATGGTCAGACCGTTCCAGTCGGTGAGCACCTTATCATCGCGAAACGGGCGCACGCGTTGGTCGCGCAGCGCCAACAGTTTCTGCCGCTCATCGGCAAAGTTCGCCGGATCGAAGCTGCCGGTGCGGTGGAGGATATTGGCGCCTGTTTTGCGGTGCGTCGCCTCATCGGCAAAATTGCCCTCGGCCTGCACGCCGTAGGCAGCCATGAACGCCTCGGCGCGTTTGCCGAGTGCAGCGCGCAGCTCATCGGCGCGCCAGAGATAAAATTTCCCCTCCTCGCCCTCCGAATCGGCATCTTCGGCGGCATAAAAACCACCCGCCGGATCGCGCATGTCGCGTAGCAGATAGTCAGCAATATCGCGCGCAGTGGCGGCAAATGAGGCGTCGCCGGTCGCCTGCCACCCCTCGAGATAGGCCATCATCAACATCGCCTGATCGTAGAGCATCTTCTCAAAGTGGGGCAGCAGCCAGGTCGCATCGGTCGCATAACGGTGAAAACCGCCACCCAGCTGATCGTGAATGCCGCCGCGCTGCATCGCGGTGAGGCTCTTGGCCACCATTGTCATCGCCTGCGGCTCTCGCTTCAGCTTGCCGTAGCGCAGCAGAAAGAGCAGCCGCTGCGCGGTGGGGAACTTCGGCGCATCGCCAAAGCCGCCGTGCGTCACATCGAAGCGGGCGGCGGTATCCCGGTAGGCGCGCGTGATCCATGCGGGATTGACCGCGCCCGGTGCCGAGGGTGCGATATTGTTTACCACCGCAGCGCGGATCGACTCGGCGGACTCCTCAATCCGCTGCCGATCCTGCTGCCACATCTGGCCGATGCGATTGGCCAGCTCGATCAAACCGATGCGGCCGAAGCGGCTCTCCTTGGGTAGGTAGGTGGCGGCATAAAAAGGCTTTTTGTCGGGAGTGAGCAGCAGATTGAGTGGCCAACCGCCAGAGCCATTGATCATCTGCGCCGCCTGCATGTAGATCGCGTCGATATCGGGGCGCTCCTCGCGATCGACCTTGATAGCGATGAAATATCGGTTGATCACCTCCGCCACCGCCGGATCTTCAAACGACTCATGCTCCATCACATGGCACCAGTGACAGGTTGAGTAGCCGATCGAGAGGAAGACCGGCTTGTTCTGCATGCGCGCCAGCGCAAAGGCATCCTCACTCCACGGCAACCAATGCACCGGATTGTGCGCATGCTGCAGCAGATAGGGGCTCGATTCGTGGATCAGGGCGTTGGTGTATGCGGGGGCGTCTGTGTTCATCGGTTCAGCTCCAGCCTGCGCAGGTACGGTTGTCATCCACAGAAACCCGAGGGCAGTCAGCCACCGCCTTGCACAGCACAACCATCGCTCCACCCTGTCGCAGCCCATCGCTATCGCCTCCATTGCTGATTTCGCAGCACTGATCCACACTATCCATATTCACCACCATTCGCGCCTTGTGCGGCGCATCTTCAATCCCGCAGCATGCCTGTTTTGCACCACGCCGCAATCGTGTCAGCTGCGGCAGAAGAGATGCGGCGGTTGGCGGGTGCAATTTCACCTTGCAAAACAAGCCCGATTTCATAGGTTTGGCGGGAAATGCAGCGAGCTCCGTGTTTTCTTGCACAGCAGAGCGCGCACGCGCAACGGCCGTGATCACGAACTGCCACCGGAAAT
>JALUXN010000148.1 GCA_027018975.1 Mariprofundaceae bacterium
TGCTGCCGGCCTGCTGGGGGCGCTCTTTTTCGGTCTGTTTATGGAGGAGATGGAGTCCAGCTTTGATGGCAACGGTGAATTTATTTTTAACGCAATCATCCTGTCGATCGCCTCACTGTTGATTGCCTGGACTGTGTTCTGGATGGGGCGGCAGGGGCGTGCGATTGCGCAGCGGATGAACAGCGTGGGGGCGTCGGTCGTGCGTGGCGATGCGCCGACGACGGCGCTGGCGGTGGTGACGCTATCGGCGGTCATGCGAGAGGGGTCGGAGGCGGCGTTTTTCCTCTTCGGAGCGGCGCAAGGGGTAGCTGAGGATGGCTGGGTGATGCTGACCGGCGGCTTGCTGGGTGCTGCGCTGGCGCTTGGGGTTGGGGCGCTGATCTATTTCGGGCTGGCGCGCATTCCGCTCAAGCCACTGTTTGCCGTGGCCGGCTGGTTGCTGATGTTGCTGGCGGCCGGTATGGCATCGCAGGCGGCGGAGAATTTGGTCATGATCAATCTGTTGCCAGCGCTGGCTGATCCGCTCTGGAACAGCGGGGCTTTGTTATCGACCGATAGCATGGCGGGTGAGATGCTGCATGTGCTGATCGGTTACGATGAGCAGCCGAGCGGTCTGCAGGTGGCGGTATTTGTGGCCGCGCTGGTGGCAATGGTGGTGAGTTATCACCGCGCGCAGGCGCCATCGGCCAGTCGCACATCTGCGGCAGCATGACACGCTGTGCGGCACTGCTGGTTGCACTGTTGATGATGAGCGCGAACGCGGCGGCCGGTGAGGCGCGGGCGATATTCGCCGCCGGCTGTTTCTGGTGTATGGAGCACCCATTCGATGCGCTCGATGGCGTGATTCGCACCACTGTCGGCTACTGCGGCGGTCACACGCCGAACCCGACCTACGAGGCGGTATCCGCTGGTGGTACAGGGCATGCGGAGTCGATCGAAGTGGTCTATGACCCGGCTAAAATCAGCTATGCGCAGCTGCTGCAGGTCTATTGGCGCAACAGCGACCCGACCACGGCGAACCGCCAGTTCTGTGATGTCGGCTCGCAGTATCGCCCGGCTATCTTTTACCTCGACGAAGCACAGCACGCCGCCGCACTCGCCTCACTGGCCGAGCTAAAGCGGCACAAACCGTTCAGCGAACCGATTGTCACCGAAATCGTGCCTGCCACCCGCTTCTGGCCGGCTGAAGATTACCATCAGCACTACTACCGGAAGAATCCGATCCGTTACAAATTTTACCGCTACAACTGCGGCCGTGATCAGCGCCTACAAGCGTTGTGGGGGCAGCAGCCCTAAGATTGTATGGCTCCGATGCGGCAGAATATCTGTTTGATTTTTCACTCTATAACGCTACCATCCGCCCGCTTTTTCTGGGGCGCATCTACTATGCGACCGGTCGGAATTGGTAACTAGAAAAGATTTTTCAAGGAGAGTGAGCGATGCGTCATGACACGATCAAAACAACCGAAGAGGTCGTCTCCTGCTCCGATAATGGTCAACATCCGCTTGTCTATATCAGCCTGAAAAACGGCCCGAATCAGTGCCAATATTGCGGCCAGCGTTTTGTGCGCGAGACGCCCGACAACAAAAAAGCCGCTTAATCCACGATCCGGATTCACTCAGCTTTCAAGCAGATTTACTGCGCTGCTGACGGCGCACCTCAAATAGCGCCACACCGGTTGCCACCGACACATTCAACGACTCCACTTTGCCCGGCATCGGGATGCTGACCAGCTGATCGCAGCTCTCGCGCACCAGTCGCCGCATACCGCGCCCCTCCGAACCCATCACCACCGCCGTCGGCCCATCCAGCACTGCATCATAGATGGCCGATGTCGCCTCGCCGGCCAGTCCAATTGTCCAGAATCCGGCCTGCTGCAGCTGTTGCAGCGTCCGTTTCAGATTCGTCACCCGCAGCACCGGCAGCCGCGCCAACGCGCCGCAGGCCGATTTGGCCACCACCGGCGAGTGGAGATCGGCAGCGTGATCTTTGGGGATGATGACCGCCGCGCAACCGGCGGCCTCAGCGGTGCGGACACAGGCACCGAGATTGTGCGGATCGGTCACCTGATCGAGCAGCAACACCAGCGGATGCGCTCCCATATCGAGCCCGTTCAGCCACACGTCAAATGATGGGGCGGCGAACTGTTCGCTGCTGCGCAACTCTGCCACTACCCCTTGATGCGGCACGCCAGCCGCCCACTTCTGCAGCACCGCTTTGGGCACGAATGAAACCGGGATGCCAGCCTGCTTGGCCAGATGGATCAGCTCATTCAGGCGCGGATGTCGCTTGCCCTGCTCGATCATGAGTGCATCCACGCTATCACCGGCTGCCAGCGCATGTTTGACGGCGTGGATG
>JALUXN010000149.1 GCA_027018975.1 Mariprofundaceae bacterium
CTCCAGCGCCAGCAGATTGCGCGGACGGATCTCGCCTTTGCCGACCACGGCGCCGCGAATGAGGATCTGATAGTCGGAGACGCCGAGTTGCAGATTGTCCTTAATATGCACCGGCGGCAGCACAAAGCCGACCTCCTGCGTGATCTGGCGGCGCACCTTCTTCATGCGATCGAGGAGGTTGCCTTCGCGGTTGTTCTCGACCAGATCGATCAAGCCGTAACCGATCTCCAGCCGGATCGGATCTTCGACCAGCAGTTCGTCGAGCTCCTCCTCCGGTGAAGTGGTTTCGACTGGTTCGACCTCCTCAGCGACCGGCTGCAGCGCCTTGGCCTGTTCGCCGAGGTGCAGATAGTAGCCGCTGGCGGCCAGCCCCAGCGCGAGCACCAGAAATGGCAGAAAGGGCAGCCCCGGCACAATGCTGAGCAGCAGTAGCGCACCGCTGGCGACCCAGTGTACTTTGGGATGCTGGGTGAATTGCGCTTTTAACTCTTCGGGCAGGGCGATGTTGCCGCTGGCGCGGGTGATGATGATGCCGGCGGCGGTGGAGATGACCAGTGCGGGGATTTGTGACACCAAACCGTCGCCCACCGTCAAAAGACTGAATACCGAGATCGCGTCGCCGGTGGACATGCCATACTGCATGACGCCGATCACCAAGCCGCCGACAAGGTTGATCATGGTGATAATCAGGCCGGCGACGGCATCGCCGCGCACGAACTTCGAGGCACCATCCATGGCGCCGTAGAACTCCGCCTCGCGGGCGATATTTTCGCGCCGCTTGCGCGCCTCGGTCTCATCGATCAGGCCGGCATTCATGTCGGCGTCGATGGCCATCTGTTTACCTGGCATGGCATCGAGGGTGAAGCGGGCGGCGACTTCAGCGATACGGGTGGAGCCCTTGGTGATGACGATGAAGTTGATCAGCACCAGAATGAGGAAGATGATCAGGCCGACCACCGTGTTGCCGCCGACCACAAACTGGCCGAAGCCTTCAATCACATGGCCTGCAGCAGCTGGTCCCTCTTGGCCATGGAGCAGAATCAGGCGGGTGGTGGCGACGTTCAATGAGAGGCGGAAGAGGGTGGTCAGCAGCAGTAGCGAGGGGAAGACAGAGAACTCCAGCGGCTTGGTGACGTAGATGGAGGTGAGCAGAATCATCACGCCGATGCTGAGATTGAGCGCCAGCATCACATCCATCAGCCAAGTCGGCAGCGGCACCATCATCACCAGCAGCACACCGAGCACGCCGACGGCGAGCATAATATCCGGCTGTTTGCCGAGGCGTTGCAGTGTCATGGTTGCAGTGTTCTGCATCAGTTAGTTCGCTCCCTGTAGGTGGCTGGCGCCGGCGCGTTGCTGTTTGAGCTTGAAGATCTCCGCCAAAATAATGGCGATCGCCTCGAACAACTCTTCCGGTATCTCATCACCGACTTCGACCTGCTTAAACAAGGATCTTGCCAACGGCTTGTTTTCGCGCAGCGGAATATCGTGTTCCGTGGCGATTTCGCGGATTTTGGCGGCGATATGCCCTTGCCCTTTGGCCACCACCACCGGTGCGCCGGGGCTGCCCGGCTCATAGGAGAGGGCGATGGCCAGCCGGGTCGGGTTGGTGATCACCACGTCGGCATTGGGCACATCGGCCATCATGCGGTTCTGCGCCTGCTGCATCTGGATTTGGCGGATCTTGCCCTTGAGCTGCGGGTCGCCCTCGCTCTCTTTGTGCTCGTCGCGCACCTCTTTTTTGGACATGCGCATCGATTTCATATGCTCCCAGCGCTGATAGAAGACGTCGGCGAGCGCCAGAAAGGTGAAGAGGATGGCGACGACAACAATGATTTTGACGCTGCCGTGGATGGTCAGGATGGCGATATCCCATGGGTCGCGCAGCGCCGCGCGCAGAATATCGTCAAACATCTCCGAGACGATGTTGTAGCAGACGAGGGAGACGAACACCATTTTAAGGATGGATTTGACCAGCTCGGCGAGCGCGCGCGTGGAGAAGAGTTTTTTGAAGCCTTTGATGGGGCTGATTTTCTCCAGTTTGGGTTGCATGGTTTCGAAGGTGAAGACCGGTCCGCTGACCATTACCGTCACCAGCATGCCGAGCAGCATGATTGGAATCGCAAACGGCAGCACTGTTTTACTCAGCTCGATGGCGGTGTCGATGAGCATCCGCTGGATGCCGCTGGTGGTTGGTTCGAGGGTGACTTTTCCAGCCAGAAAATTGTGCATCAGCTGCATCATCTCCTGGCCGATCCATGCGCCGACGCCGGTGAAGATAATCAGCGAAATGACGACGAAAGCGATCGCCGTGGAGGGCTCCTTACTGCTGGGGACCTGCCCCTTTTGGCGCGCGTCATCGAGGCGTTTTTGCGACGCCTCTTCGGTTTGTTGGCTCTTATCCTGTTCGTCAGCCATGTCGGGTCACCATGTGTGGTGCGCGCTGTCTGTCGCGAGCTACGGTGATCATCTCAATTGCCGGCCAGGTGGCGCAAAAACAGCGGCAGTTGTTGCGGCAGAGTGCTGAAAGCGTCATGCAGCAGCATGATGACTGCCGGCATGCCGAGTGCAAAGGTGAGTAGTCCGAGGCCGACAGTCAGCGGGAAGCTGATGAAGAAGACCTGAACCTGCGGCACGGCGCGCGCCACCAGCCCCAGTGCGATATAGACAAAGGTGAGCAGGATCATGATCGGTGCGGCGATTTTCAAAGACAGCACAAACATTTGCGCCATGGCATCGCTCAGCTCGAGCAGGGCGTTAAAGTGCCAGGCGTGGTCGATCGGGAATTGGCTGAACGAATCGATGAGCGCGTGCAGGAACATGTGGTGCGCGCCGCTGGAGAGCCAAAGCAGCATAGCCAGCGTCATCGCGACCTGCGAAAGCACCGATTGCTGGCTGTGGGTGGCTGGGTCGAAAACGTTGGCTACGGTCATGCCCATCTGGAAGCTGATCAGCTGACCGGCGAATTGCGCGGCGGTAAAGATCAGCTGCGCAAAGAGCGCCAGTGCCGCGGCCAGTAGGATCTCCTGCAGTGCAATGACTGCGAAGACCAATGGCGCTGTCGGCACAGTGTTCACTTGATGCTGCACCACGGGGTAGATCAGAAAGCTCAGCAGTATGATCAGCCCCGCCTTCACCTGTCGCGGCACCAGCTGGTGGCCGATCGCGGGCAGCAGAATAATCAGCGTGCTGACGCGCAGCAACACCAGTAGTCCGATGATGATGTGCTGGATGTCAAACCACGGAAAGTTCAATCAGATGCCTGCTGCTGCGCCTATTGAATCATGTTGGGGATCATGTTGAACAGGCGTTTGGTGAACGAGATCATCTGCTCGGTCATCCACGGTGCGGCGATAATCATGGAGACGAATACGGCGATGATTTTCGGCACGAAGGTGAGGGTCATCTCCTGAATCTGGGTGACCGCCTGAAAGAGCGAAATGGCGATACCGACGACCAGCGCCACACCGAGCATCGGCAACGAGATCAGCAGCACCAGTTTCAGCGACTCGCTGCCGATTTGAATAACTTGATCAGGGCTCATGCGCGCTATCTAGCAAGATAGATGCCGTGCCGCTGCGGGGTCAATCCGTAACTGAATGCGGAGATTTTCATTCGATGGCTAAGCCTGTCCCGTTGTCTCTTCTCTTGCCGGTCGCGCAATGGTCGCAGCGCCAAGGATACCGGATCGATCATCAAGCTGGGAACGGCGGATGTCGATCTTGCCTTGGAGCGGGGGGATCAGCTGCCGGTTGAGTGTTTCCAATATCGCCGGCTGCAGCAGTGACCATGCGCCGCAGAGGCCGCCACTAAGGCTGATGGTGGTGATGTCGAGCAGTTTGACCGACTCGGCGATGGCCATGCCGAGGTAGTGGCCGGCGCTCTGGATGATCTCTTTGGCGGATTCGTCGCCCTGTTGGGCGAGTTGATAGATGGCTTTGGTGCTGAGTGCTTCGCCGCTCGCTTCTTGGTAACGGCGGCTGATGGCGGTGGCTGAGGCGTAGGCCTCCACGCAGCCTTGGTTGCCGCAGCCGCAGGTGCGACCGCCGGGCTCGACACAGAGGTGGCCGAACTCCATCGCCATGCCGCGTTCGCCGCCGTAGGGGGCGTTGTTCAGGATGAGGCCGCCGCCGATGCCGGTGCCGAGGGTGATGTGGAGGAGATTATCGCACCCCTGGCCGGCGCCGAAACGCTGTTCACCGATGGCGGCACAGAGGGCGTCGTTCTCGACGGCGACGGGCAGGTTCAACGCTTCGGAGAGATGGGCGGCCAAGGGGAAGTTTGCCAGCATGGGGATGTTGGGTGAGCTGCGCAGTAGCTGGTTTTGATGGTCAAAAAAACCGGGAAAACCGATGCCGATGGCTGTGATTTCATGGCTTGCTGCGAAGGGGTGGATGGCGCTGATCAGGGTCTGCATCAGCTGCGCTTCAGCCTCGGCGGGGGAGCTGGCATCGGCGCGGCTGAGCTGCGCTTCGATGCGTTGCTCATTGACGACCTCACCGGCCTCATTCACTACGGCCAAGCGCAGATTGGTGCCGCCGATGTCGGCAGCCAGTACGGGGCTCATGTGGTGAGCAGCGAGCGGTAGAGTGCGGCGTAACGCTCCGCCGAGGCGTGCCATGAGGAGTCGCGCTTGAGGGCGTTGCTGCGCAGGCGCGCCCAGATACGCGGGTTGCGGTAGAGCGCGACCGCCTGCTCGACGGCGGCATCGAATGCGGCCGCCGTCGCGTCGTTGAATTTGATGCCGGTGGCGCGGCTTTTGGATTCGCCATAATCGATGACTGTATCGCGTAGGCCGCCGGTGGCGCGCACCACCGGCACGGTGCCGTAACGCATCGCCATCAGCTGTCCGAGGCCGCACGGCTCAAAGCGCGACGGCATGAGGAAGATGTCGCCGCCGGCATAGATCTGGCGCGCCAAGGCTTCGTTGAAACCGCAGTGGAAGTGCATCTGGCGGGGATTGGCGGCGGCGAGCTGGCCGAGTAGGTGTTCGCTGTGCGGGTCGCCGGAGCCAAGAATCGCCAGCTGGTAGCCGCGATCCAGCCACTGCTGGGCGTTGGCCAGCAGTAGGTCGATCCCCTTCTGGTCGGCGAGGCGGGAGATGAGGGTGAGCAGCGGTGTATCGGCGTTCTCATCCAGACCGCAATTGCGTTGCAGTGCTGCTTTGCATGCTTTTTTGCCGGCCGTGTTGCCGGGGCCGTAGTTGGCGGCGATGGCTGTGTCGGTCTGCGGATCCCACTCGTCGATATGGAGGCCGTTGACGATGCCGGAGAGTTTGTCGCGATGGTTCTGCAGGAAGCCGTCGAGTTCGCAGCCATACTCCGGCGTGAGGATCTCTTCAGCGTAGGAGGGGCTGACGGTGGTGATGGCGTGGGCGGAGGCGATGCCCGCCTTCATGCAGTTGATCTGGTGGTGAAATTCGTAGTCATCGGGGTGGAAGTGGTGGCTGGGCAGGCCGAGGCGGTGAATCCACTCGGCTGGAAAATTGCCCTGATAGGCGAGGTTGTGGATGGTATAGACGCACTTGGCCTGCGCGATTTCGGGGTGGTGCTGATATTGTGTTTTCAGTAGCAGTGGAATCATGCCGGTCTGCCAGTCGTGGCAGTGGAGGATGTCGATCGTATCGCCAAGTCGCGCGGCGACCTCCAGCGCGACGCGATCGAAGAGCAGGAAGCGCAGCAGATTGTCCTCATAGGCGCCGCCGGGCGGGCCGTAGATCCCTGCGCGGTTATAGAGATCATTCTGTTCGATGAGGATGTAGCGCAGGCCGTCGATGGTGATGGTATGCAGCGGGCAGTGGCGTTGCACGCCGTCCGCCCACATCTCGATGGTGTCATCCATCGCTTGCGGTGTGTAGCCGGCGCGCGCGATGATGTCGCGGTAGTAGGGCATGATCACCGTGACGCGGTGGTCGAGCTCCTGCAGTGCATGCGGCAGTGAGCCGGCGACATCGGCGAGGCCGCCAGTCTTGGCCAGCGGTGCGGCCTCGGATGCGATAAATACAATGTGCATGGCGTCCATGATTTCTCCCCTTTGAAAAAAAGGCGAAGCTAGCACAGACTGCAGCAGATCGAAAAACATGATGGGGAACTGTCCAGCTCATCCCACGCTTTGCCCGCTAGTTGCGTTGAACATGCTCGTGCGCAGGAGCACACTGCGCGTGTTCGCCTTGCTATCGAGTAAACCGTGGGCGATCTGAACAGTTCCAATATGCGGCTGAGCGGGGAGGGAGTGTGTCCAAATTAACTGAGTTGCCGGAATGGAAACAGTTGCAGGCGCATGCGGCGGCGATGCGTTCGGTGCATATGCGCGAACTCTTCGCCTCCGAGCCGGATCGTTTTGCGCGCAATTCGCTGCAGTTTGGCGATTTGCTGCTCGACTACTCCAAAAACATCATCACTGACGAGACTAAGCGGCTGCTGTTTGATCTGGCGCGGGCGCGCGATGTGCAGGGGTGGCGGGAGCGACTGCTCAATGGCGAGAAGATCAACAACACCGAACAGCGGGCGGTGCTGCATACAGCGCTGCGCAACCGCAGCAATCGGCCGATTCTGGTCGATGGTCAGGATGTGATGCCGGAGGTGAACCGGGTGCTGGCGCAGATGCGCGAATTTACCGAAAAGGTGCGCAGCGGTGCGTGGAAGGGGAGTACCGGCAAGCCGATCACTGATATTGTTAATATCGGCATCGGCGGCTCCGATCTCGGCCCAGTGATGGTCACCGAAGCACTCACCCCGTTTGGCCGCGATAAGTTGCACATGCACTTTGTCTCCAATGTTGATGGTACGCATCTGGTCGAGACACTGCGCCATCTGCATCGCGAGACGACGCTGTTTGTGATCGTCTCCAAAACATTCACTACCCAGGAGACGATCACCAATGCCCGTTCGGCGCGCGACTGGTTCCTCACCCGTGGCGGCACCAAGCAGGCGGTGGCCAAACACTTTGTCGCGGTCTCCACCAATGCGCGGGCGGTCTCGGCCTTCGGCATCGATACGGCCAATATGTTCGAGTTCTGGGACTGGGTGGGTGGCCGCTACTCACTCTGGAGTGCGGTGGGGCTCTCCATTGCGCTCTATATCGGCATGGACAATTTTGAAGAGTTGCTGGCCGGTGCGCATGCGATGGATGAGCATTTCCGCAGTGCGCCGCTGGAGGAGAATATGCCGGTGATCCTCGCCATGCTGGGGATCTGGTATAACAATTTCTTCGATGCCCAGTCGCATGCGATTCTGCCTTATGATCAATATATGCATCGCTTCCCTGCCTATTTCCAGCAGGGCGACATGGAGAGCAACGGCAAGCGGGTGACCCACGACGGCGAGCCAGTGGACTACTCCACCGGGCCGATCATCTGGGGTGAGCCGGGCACCAACGGCCAGCACGCCTTCTATCAGCTGATTCATCAGGGATCCAAGCTGGTACCGTGCGATTTTCTTGCCCCGATTGAGACGAAAAACCCGATCGGCAGCCACCACCAGATGCTGCTCTCCAACTTCTTCGCCCAGACCGAGGCGTTGATGAAGGGCAAAACGGAGGATGAGGTGCGCGCCGAGCTGGCCGCTGAAGGGTTGTCCGGCGATGCGCTGGAGGCGCTGGTGCCGCACAAAGTGTTCCCCGGCAACAAGCCGACCAATTCCATCATGTTCCAGAAACTGACGCCGCACACGCTCGGCATGCTGATCGCCATGTATGAGCATAAGATCTTCGTGCAGAGCGTGATCTGGGATGTGAACGCCTTCGATCAGTGGGGCGTGGAGCTGGGCAAGCAGCTGGCGCGCAAGATCTTGCCGGAGCTGGATGGCTTTGAGGAGGTGAACAGTCACGACGCCTCGACCAATGGCTTGATCAATTTTTACAAGGCGCACAAGCGGGAGTAGGGCGCTACTCCTTCATCCGCCAGCCACGCCGCCAGAGCAGCCAGCAGGTGATGTAGGTGAGCAGCGCAGTGGTGATGACCACGGCCACCGAGTGGTAGGGGTCGCTGTCGCCGACGCCTAGGAAGCCGTGGCGGAAGCCGTCGGTGAGGTAGAAGAAGGGGTTGAAGCTGTTGATCGACTGCCAGAGCGGCGGCAGCTGTTTGACCGAGTAGAAGACGCCGGAGAGGAAGGTGAGCGGCATGACGACAAAGTTCGTCACCATCGCCACGCGGTCAAAATCTTTCGCCCACATGCCGCCGATCAAGCCAAGGCCACCCATGATGATGCTGCCGCAGATGCCATAGACCGCCACCATCCACGGGTGTAGCAGTTCGATCTGCACAAATGGCAGCAGCACGCCGAGAAAGACCGTCGCCACAATCACCGCCCGCACCACGGCGGCAGCGAGAAACGCCGTCACCACCTCGGCGGCGGAGAGCGGCGCCATCAGCAGGTAGATCTGCATCCCCATCACCTTGCCCATGATCATCGAGCTGGAGGTATTGGCGAAGGCGTTCTGCATCATCGCCATCATCGCCAGCCCCGGCACCAGAAAACTGAAATAATCCACCTGCAGACCGGGCACATGGCGGTCGCCCATCGCGTAGCGGAAAATGACCAGATAGAGCATCGCCGTCAGCGCCGGCGTCACCACCGTCTGCATATTCACGCGCAGAAAGCGGCGCACTTCACGCATGAAGAGCGTCCACATGCCGAGGTGATTAGCCGGCCGCATGCTGACTCTCCTCCGCGTGTTGGGTGAGGCGCAAAAAGACATCCTCCAGATCTTCGCGCCGCACACCGGCATCACGCGGTGGGCCGAAACAGCTCACCGCCGCCTGATAGGCGTGGTGGAAGGTCGTACCACCGCCCTGCTGCGCGCCCAGTTTCAGGCAGAGACCATCGCTTTTGAAGCGCGGCTCCAGCGCGTGCAGCGCCGTATCCGCTGCGGCCGGATCGAGCGGATGGCCATAATCGAGCCAGAGGTAGGAGGAGGCGATCTCCTGCAGCATCTCCTGCATCGGCCGCGCCGTCAGCAGCCGGCCACGATCGATAATCGCCACTTGATCGCAGAGCTCTTCGGCCTCATCGAGATAGTGGGTGGTGAGCAGGATGGTTGTGCCGCCCGCATTCAGTTCGCGCATGAAATCCCACAGGCGGCGACGCAGTTCGACATCGACACCGGCAGTCGGCTCATCAAGGATCACCAGCTGCGGCCGATGCACCAGCGCTTGCGCCACTAGCAGTCGCCGGCGCATACCGCCGGAGAGTTGGCGGGTGTTTTTACCGGCGTGCTGCAGCAGCTCCAGCCGCTCCAGCAGCTCGTCGATCCACGCCGTTTCCGCCCGATAACCGAACAGACCGGCGGTATAGGCGAGTACTTCGCGCGGCGTGAAGAAGGGGTCAAACGCCATCTCCTGCGGCACCACACCCATTCGCCGTTTGCAGCTGTCGCGATGGGCGAAGAGATCGTCGCCAAACATGCGAATCGCTCCGGCCGTGGCGCGCACTGTGTCGGCGAGAATGTTGATCAGCGTGCTCTTGCCCGCGCCGTTGGGGCCGAGCAGGGCGAAAAAGCTGCCCTGCGGCACATCGAGCGAGACACCATCGAGCGCCCGATGACCATTGTCATAGGTTTTCCCTAACTCGCGAATTTCCAGTATATTTTTCAAATCACCATCCTGCATGTTTGGGCGTGGTCGGACGCAACCATTCCACCGCGCCATCAACGCGGCGGCACTATTCCACAGTGGAGTATCGCAAGCAATGTCGCTATGCTTCGCGGCCATTTTCCGATGGAGTTTTCCTCAATGAACATTGATGTCCAAAAAGTCGCCATGCTGGCGCGCATCCGTTTGACGGATGAGGAGGCCGCCGAGCTCGGCCCGCAACTATCCAACATTATCGGCTATGTCGAACAGCTGGCCAGCGTCGATACCGACGGTGTGGCCGCCACCGCCCACCCGCACGATGCCGCCATGCCGCTGCGCGCCGATGCGGTGACCAACAGCAACCGCCGTGATGCCCTGCAGCAGCCGGCGCCGAAAATCGAATCCGGCCTCTATGTGGTGCCGAAGGTGGTGGAGTAAACCATGCCCTATTCATCGCTCTCTGATATTCAAACCCGCCTGGAAAACGGCGAAACCACCGCAGTTGCTGTGGCACAAACCTATCTCGACCGTATCGCCGCCCATAACGACGCGCTCAATGCCTTTGTCCATATCGATACCGAACATGTGCTGGCGCAGGCAAAAGCCTCCGACGCCCACCGCGCCGAGCATGGCGCCCGCCCGCTGGAGGGGCTGCCGATTGCGGTGAAAGATATTTTCTGCACACAGGACGGGCCGACGCAGTGCTGCTCCAAGATCCTCAAAGATTTCCACGCCCCCTACGATGCGCATGTGATCACCAAGCTGAAAGAGGCTGGCGCGGTACTGGTCGGCAAAACCAACATGGATGAGTTCGCCATGGGCTCCTCGACCGAAACCTCCGCCTTCGGCCCCTGTCGCAATCCGTGGAACACCGACTGCATCCCCGGCGGCTCCTCCGGCGGCTCGGCTGCGGCGGTGGCTGCGGCACTGACACCGGCGGCGCTGGGCACCGATACCGGCGGCTCGATCCGTCAACCGGCAGCGGTCACCGGCATCACCGGCCTGAAGCCGACCTACGGGCGCGTCTCGCGGCGCGGCATTATCGCCTTCGCCTCCTCGCTCGATCAGGCCGGGCCGATGACCCGCACGGTGAAAGATGCCGCCATGATCACTGCCGCCATCGCCGGCCACGATCCGGCCGATGCCACCTCGGTGGCCGATGCGCCGATGCCCGACTGGCTCGCCGCTTGTGACGCGCAGTCGATGCAGGGCATGAAGATCGGTAAGCCGAAGGAGTATTTTGTCGATGGCATGGATGCCGACGTGCGCGCAGCGGTGGAAGCGGCGCTGAAACAGTGCGAAGCGCTCGGTGCCGAGATTGTTGACATCAGCCTGCCGCACACCGACAAGGCGGTCGCCGCCTACTATGTGATCGCGCCATCGGAGGCCTCCGCCAATCTGTCGCGCTATGACAGTGTCCGCTACGGCCACCGCTGCGACGATCCCGAAGACCTGCTCGACATGTACACCCGCAGCCGCGACGAAGGCTTTGGCTCTGAAGTGAAACGCCGCATCCTCACCGGTGCCTTCGCCCTCTCCTCCGGCTACTACGATGCCTACTATCTCAAAGCACAGCAGGTACGCACGCTGATTCAGCGCGATTTCATCGAAGCGTTCAAACAGGTCGATGTGATCGCCACGCCGACCTCGCCGGTGCCTGCCTTCAAGCTGGGTGAAAAGACTGACGATCCGCTCACCATGTACCTCTCCGACATCTTCACGATCGCCGTCAATTTGGCGGGTCTGCCCGGCCTGTCACAGCCGTGCGGATTCAGCGGTGGACTGCCGGTCGGCCTGCAGTGGATTGGCCCCGCATGGCGCGAAGATCTCATCCTCTCCGCTGCCGCCGCCTATGAGTCGGCGACCGATTGGAGCAAGCAAACACCTGAACAATTCAGTCCGGCCGGAGGTGACGCATGAGTTGGGAAACTGTGATTGGACTGGAAGTCCACTGCCAGCTGAACACCAAAACCAAAGCCTTCTGCGGCTGCTCGACCGCCTTCGGTGCCGAGCCGAACACCCAGACTTGCCCGGTCTGCCTCGGCATGCCGGGTCAACTGCCGGTGCTCAACAAGGTGGCGGTGGAGAAGACCATCCTCACCGGTTTGGCGATCAACGCCAAAATCAATCTGGAGTCGAAGTTTGACCGCAAGAACTACTTCTACCCCGATCTGCCCAAGGGGTATCAGATTTCGCAATTTGCCGTGCCGATTGTCGAGGGCGGCTATATCGATATTCCGACCAAGGATGGTGGCGAGAAGCGCCTTGGCGTCACCCGTATCCATATGGAGGAGGATGCCGGCAAATCGATGCATGAGGGGCTCGATGCCGTCTCCCATATCGACCTCAACCGCTCCGGTATCCCGCTGATGGAGATCGTCTCCGAGCCGGATATGCGCTCTGCCGACGAGGCGGTCGCCTACCTGAAACAGCTGCACCAGATTATCCGCTTCCTCGGCGTCTCCGATGCCGATATGGAGAAGGGGCAGTTCCGCTGCGATGCCAACATCTCCGTACGCCGCCCCGGCGAGCCGTTCGGCACCCGCACTGAGATGAAGAACATGAACTCCTTCCGCCACATCAAGCAGGCGATCGAGTTCGAGGTACTGCGCCAGATTGAGATTATTGAGGATGGCGGCAAGGTAATTCAGGAGACCCGCCTGTGGGATTCGGTCAAAAACGAGTCCCGCTCCATGCGCGGCAAGGAGGAGGCGCACGATTACCGCTACTTCCCCGAACCTGATCTCCCGCCCCTGCGCGTCACGCAGGAGGAGGTTGATCAGCTCAAAGCGGGCATGCCGGAGCTGCCGGCGCAGCTGCGTCACCGCTTTGAGGCAGAGTATGGACTCTCCGCCTACGATGCCGATGTATTGACCCAGACGCGTGAACTGGCTGACTGGTACGAGGCGCTGGTCGCCGCCCATCCGGCTGACCCCAAGCGGTGCGCCAACTGGATGGCGAATGAACTGCTCGGCCGCCTCAAAGAGGCGAATCAGGAGCTGCACGATTCCAAAGTAACACCGGCGCGTCTGGCTGCTCTGCTCGATCGACTGGCCGATAACACCATCTCCGGCAAGGCGGCCAAGGATGTGCTCGATGCGATGATGGATTCGGATGATAGCGCCGATGCGATCATCGAAGCCAAAGGGCTCAAGCAGGTGAGCGACACCGGTGCGATCGATGCGTTGATCGCCGAGGTGATGGCCGCCAATCCGGCGCAGGTTGAGAGCTATCGCGCCGGCAAGGAGAAGCTGATGGGCTTCTTTGTTGGACAGGTGATGAAAGCCTCACGCGGCACCGCCAATCCGGGGCTCGTCAACCAGCGTCTGAAAGCACTGTTGAAGGGTTAACAGCCCATGCCGCAAGGAGTCCGCAGACTGCTGCTGGTCAGCGGACTCCTACTCGGCGCACTCTTGCTGCTGCTGGCGACCATCAAGCCGGCCGATCTCTACGACGCATTCCAACAGCGACTGCAGCGCGAGAGCGGCATCCACATCATCGCCGGCCAACCCTCCATCTCCATCCTGCACGGCATCGGCCTGCGCATCGATCACCTCGATGTCGATCACCACGATTTCCATCTACAGGCCGGTCACCTCGTGGTCACCGTACAGCTGCTGCCGCTGCTGCTCGGCAAGGTGAAAGCTGAAGAGCTCGATCTGCACGATGCGATCATCACCCTGCAGGCCAACCATGCACCGCTGAACCCCGCCGCCATCGCCGAG
>JALUXN010000150.1 GCA_027018975.1 Mariprofundaceae bacterium
GCCGCATCACCGACTCTCTCGACGAGCTGGGGAACACGACCGCCGCCATCGGCAAGGGTTTCGCCATCGGTGCCGCCGCCCTCGCCGCGCTGGCGATCATCTCCGCCTTCGTGCAGACCATCTCCTTCCACCACACCGACTTTGCGCTCAATCTCAACGAACCGATGGTGTTGATCGGCCTCTTTATTGGCGGCATTTTCCCCTTCCTCGTCGCCTCGCTCACCATGACCGCCGTCGGCGATGCCGCCTTTGAGATGATCAAGGAGATCCGCCGCCAGTTCCATGAGATTCCCGGCCTGATGGCGGGCGATGCGGAGCCGGATCACGCCAAATGCATCGACATCGCCACCACCGCCGCGCTGAAGAAGATGATTCTACCCGGCTTGATGGCTGTGCTGGCACCGGTGGTTGTCGGCTTTGGCCTCGGTGCGGAGGCGCTTGGCGGCATGCTGGCCGGCGCACTGGTCTGCTGCGTACTGATGGCGCTGATGATGGCCAACGCCGGCGGCGCCTGGGATAACGCCAAAAAGCATGTCGAGAAAGGCCATTTCGGCGGCAAAGGCTCGGATGTCCACAAGGCCACCGTCGTCGGCGACACCGTCGGCGACCCCTTCAAAGATACCTCGGGACCGGCAATGAACATCCTCATCAATGTGATGGCGATCGTCTCACTGGTGATCGCACCGCTACTCTGATCGGATCAGTTCCGGCGTGTGGCTGAAGAGCTACCGCTGCGCACACACTCCAGCTCATGCCTTATGGCCAGCCAAGACGTCGAGCTAGGCCGCTGCTGCGGGTGGTGGTTTGGCTGATAGCACTGCGCAGGGTGGGCGCGTCGGCGTAGAGGGTGAAACGGTGCTTGGCGCGGGTGATGGCGGTGTAGATCAATTCGCGTGTCGCTAGCGGCGAGGCTTCGGGGAGCAGCAGCGCCACATGGTCAAACTCCGAGCCCTGCGATTTATGCACTGTCATCGCCCAACACAACTCATAGGCCGGCAGCGCGCTCAACGCCACTGACCGGTGATCGCCGTCATGTTGCGGAAACCACGCCCGCAGCTGGCCGTCGTCCCCCTCCCACACCAGCCCCGTATCGCCATTGAACAGGCCGAGCTCGTAGTGATTCGCCGTGATCATGATCGGCATGCCGTGCCGCAACGCACCACCCGCATCGGGCTGCGCAAACAGCGCTGCGGCGATGCGATGATTGACCGCCTCCACCCCCCACTCGCCACTGCGTGTCGCGCAGAGCAGGCGGTAACGTTCGAACTGCCGCAACGCATCATTCACATCGTCGCACTGCAGATAGGCGCGACTGGCCGCCACCACCGCATCGATCACCGCGCTGCGTTCCACATGCGGCTGCCAGACCAGATCGCCCGGCGTATCCGCTGCCTCCAGCAGCGCCAGCGCCGCCGACGCATCACCCGCATTGACCGCCGCCGCCAACTGCCCGATGCCGCTCTCGGCATGGAAGCGGTAGCTGGTACGCAGCAAGGCCACCGCATCGGCCATCGGCGGCGTCGCCTCCTCCTGCGGCAGATCGGCGGCATCG
This sequence comes from Mariprofundaceae bacterium, assembly GCA_027018975.1. Lineage (GTDB taxonomy): Bacteria > Pseudomonadota > Zetaproteobacteria > Mariprofundales > Mariprofundaceae > Mariprofundus. Next base: position 1,553 of record JALUXN010000150.1, read on the forward strand.
CACCCCATCAACGCTGCCAATCGGTTCGCAAACTGGCGGCTGTACTGGATCGGCTGGCCATGACCGGTCACATCGCCAAGCACATTGCCCGCTTCAACCGAAGCGAGCTGATCGCGGTCACCGAGCAGGATCAGGCGTGCCGAAGTCGGTATCGCCGCCAACAGCCGCGCCATCATCGGCAGGTCGATCATCGACGCCTCATCGATCACCAGACAGTCGAGCACCAGCGGATTACCGGCATGGAAACCGAAGCCGCGCGCCGAGTAGTTGAGCAGCCGGTGCAGCGTCGTGGCGGTTTCTGGAATGCGCGCCAGCAGCGCCGCATCAGCATCGATCTGGGACTTGGCAGCACGAATGGAGGCCATCATGCGCGCCGCCGCCTTGCCAGTGGGCGCTGCGAGTCGGATATGCATCGTCGGCTGCTGCGCCATGAGTAGCGCCAACACCTTGACCAGCGACGTCGTCTTGCCCGTGCCCGGCCCGCCGGAGATCACCGCAAAGCGCTGCAACACCGCCAGCGCCGCCGCACACTGCTGCCAGTCAATCTGCTCACAGTTGGCCGCAAACAGCCGCTGCAACCCCGCCTGCAGACGCGCCTCATCCACCATCACCGGCTGCTGCAGCCGCGCCAGCAGCGACTCGGCCACCGTCACCTCATCGCGCCAGTAGCGTGCCAGATAGAGCAGATCGCCATCAAGCACCAGCGGCGCGGAGAGCCCGCCGCCCGCGCAGACGCAGCAGCTGGCCAACAACTGCTTCCGCCAAACATCCAGCGCCGGCCACGCCTCGGCTTCAGCCG
>JALUXN010000151.1 GCA_027018975.1 Mariprofundaceae bacterium
CCTTTTAATCAATTCCCAATAGACGTCTGAAGTTCTGGAGGGCACCACTGATTTTGTCGGCATATTACCTGAGTTAAACGACGAGATAGCGCGTGTCTGGAAAATGGATTTTAATGCGATTGCCCTGTGGGGTCAGGCTTGACTTATTGACACCCACCATGTCAACTTAGGGTAGACAGGTGTCTCAGCAAAAAACAACCAAGCCTGACCGGCCTGATCCTTCCGACGGTGTGGAAGTGAAAAATGGGGAGACTCCTGCTGTTACCCGTCGCGTTATCCCCCCGCTTGCAACTGTAACTCTTATAAAATGGCATCCTCAACCACAAACTGCACCGCGCCGTTGCCGCGCCATTGATCGAGTTGCAGTTGACCGAGCAGCGAGAGTGTCACGCCGCGCGCCAGCGCATCGCCAAACTGGCCGGCTTTGAAGACGATGGCATCGAGCCAGCGGCTGCCATCGGTCAGCTTGAGGCGCACCACGCCCCCTTTCATCTCGCGCCGTTCGGCGATGGTGACTTCGGGCAGCAGCCACAGACAGGGCGGATTGCCACGGCCAATCGGCTCGAAATAGCGCAAGCGCTCGGCCAATCCGGCGTGCATGGCGGGGAAGTGTAGCACACCGTCGAGCAGCAGTTCCAAGTGATCGGCGGCGTCGGCGGATTGCGCGTCGATCGCCGCTGCGAAACTGGCGACAAAGCCATCCCACTGCCCCGCTTTGACACTGCCGCCGCCGGCGCCCGCATGACCGCCGAAACCATCGAGATGCGCCGCGCACGCATGCAAAATCTGGCCGACATGGAAGCCGGCATAGCCGCGCAGTGACACACGCACGCCGCCCTGAGGATCGACAAAACCGACCGCCGCCGGCTTGCCATGTTTGCGCGCCAAGCGACCCGCCACCAGCCCGACCACACCGGCATGCCAGCGCTGATCATAGAGCGCCAGCACATCACCATCGCCCAGAATCAGCTCTGCCTGTTTGAACGCCTCCGTCTCCACCTGCCGCCGCTCTTTGTTGATCGCATCCAGCTCTGCCGCCAATTGCGCCGCCTCCGCCGCGTCATTGGTGGAGAGCAGACGCATCGCCACCTCGCCATGTTGCAAGCGCCCGGCCGCATTGATGCGTGGTGCGAGATAAAAACCGATCGTCTCCGCCGTCACCGCCTTTTTCACCCGCGCCACCTGCATGAGCGCCTTCAACCCTACCGACGGTGCGCTGTTGAGACGCGCAAGGCCGTGATGCACCAAGATCCGATTGACGCCGACCAGATCCATCACGTCGGCAATCGTCGCCACCGCCACCCGATCGAGCAGCGTGCGCAGATCAAAATCGGGGCGCTGCCCCCGCTCCCCCAACAGCCGCCAGACCGCCATCAGCAGAAAAAAGGCCACCCCCGTGCCGCAGAGCTGACGATCAGCGAAACCACAATCGGCACGCGCCGGATTGAGCAGCGCGTAAGCCGCCGGCAAATCCTTCTCAGGCAGGTGGTGGTCAGTGACAATCAGATCGAGACCGGCCGCCTTGGCCGCATCACAAGCGGCAAAACAGGTTGTCCCCGTATCGACGCTGAGGCCGACACGCACACCGCGCGCCACCACCTCGGCCACCGCCGCCTCGCCAATGCCGTGCCCCTGCTCGGCGCGATGCGGAATCGAACTGCTCACCTCGGCACCGGCTGCCCGCAGCGCCACCAGCAGAATCGCGGTGCCATTGACCCCATCGGCGTCGAAATCGCCGAACACATGAATCGGCTCGCGCGCCAATATCGCCTCGGTCAAACGCGTCGCCGCGCGTGCCATATCCTGCATCTGCAACGGATCGGGGAGATCAGCCAGACGCGGTGTAAAGAAGGGATCGGCCGCCTGCAATCCGCGCGCAGCCAAGAGGCCATTCCACGCGGTGAGCGGATCGTGCGCCACCAGCGGCGTATGCCGCCAGCTCAAGCGCTTGCCCTTGATTGTTAGCCCATCTGGCAGTTGGAATGGCTCAGTCATGGGCAGCCGCCGCACGCAACATCGACCAGAACTCTGCCGCCGAGCGCGGTGATTTTGGCTGACAGACAAATCCGCCGCGCGCCCATTTTCGTAGCCAGGAACGCTGGAGCAATACCGCGTATCCCGCACCAATCAATATCACCTGTTCGGGCAGTGCGGCATCGGGCTGCAGCAATTCCGAGAGTCGCTCCGCCTCGCTGATGATCAGCGCAGCCTCGCGCCCATCAACCATGCTCTGTAGCCGCGGATTGCGCGTCGCCACATGCAGCGACGGATGAACGGACTGCCCCAGTTCATCCGCAGAAACAGGCGAACAGAGCCAGAGACCGCTCACATCCACATCACCAC
>JALUXN010000152.1 GCA_027018975.1 Mariprofundaceae bacterium
TGACCCCTGACCCCTGACCCCTGACCCCTGACCCCTCACGCTTCCCCTCCCCTTGCACCAACGCGGCAACACGGCATGCTGGCGCACGATGATGACCGTATCGACCGATCCGACCACCACCTTTGTGATTGCGGTGCTGTTGGCGACGCTATCGCAGATGGTGGCGCAGCGATTCCGCTTTCCACCGATCTTGCTCTGGTTGCTGACTGGCATGGTACTCGGGCCATACGGTTTGCAGCTGCTGCATGTTGAGGTGATTGAGCCGGCGTTGCATACGCTGATTGAGTTGGGGCTGGCGATTATCCTCTTCGAGGGCGGCCTGAATCTGCATCTGAAAGAGCTCAAGCAGAATGGCTGGGTGGTTGGCCGGCTGATCATCTTCGGGCCGCTGTTCACGATCCTGATTGGGGGTGGTGCGGCACATCTGGTGGGCGGCTTGAACTGGACGATTGCGCTGCTCTTCGGCGCGATTATTTCGGTCGGCGGGCCGACAGTGATTCTGCCGATTGTGCGCCAAATGCGGCTGGGGCGGAACGTCAGCCATGTCTTGACCGCTGAAGCGATGTTGATCGATGCGATCGGCGCCATTCTGGCCATCGTTTTTTTACAGCTGGCGTTGACGCCGGAGATGTCGGCGTTGCAGATGAGCCAGCATATTCTTTATAAGACGGCCGTCGGCGTGGCTATCGGTCTGCTGGGCGGACGCCTGCTGGCACTGCTGCTGGCGGCGAATATCAGCAGAGAGATGGAGTTGCGCACGCCGCTCACGCTCGCCTTCAACTGGGGCATCTTCCTACTTGCCGATACCATCAGTTCGCAAGCAGGGCTGCTGGCCGCGCTGATTATGGGGGTCACCCTGCAACGCATGAAAATCCATGATATTGAGCGGCTCAAACACTTCAAGGGCAGCCTCTCGATGTTGCTGATTTCGGTGCTGTTTGTGCTGCTGGCAGCGACTATCAACCTGCATCTGCTGCTCAATCACCTCTACGAAGGGATGGTGATATTTTTCGCGCTGGCACTCTGCGCTCGACCCGCTGCCACACTCTTTTCTACCATCGGCAGCCATCTTGCCAAAAACGACCGCCTCTATCTGGCTGGCATGGCGCCGCGTGGTGTGGTCGCTGCCGGGATCACCTCGCTCTTCGCACTGATTCTGAAAGAGCATGGCCACCCGCAGGCCGATCTGCTGATGACCTTCACATACATCATTATTATTGTCTCCATCCTCTGCTACAGCCTTTTTGCTCGGCCGCTGAAATCGATGCTGGCACTGGAGGGGGTGGATGCGCGCTCGGTTCTGATTATCGGTGGCGGGCAGATCGGTGCGGAGATGGGGCGCGCACTCAGCGAAGATCGCGAAGTGCGCTTCCTCGACCTCAATGCCGAGGTGATCGGCGCGCTGAAGCGCTCCGGCTATGATGCCGTCTGCGGCAATGCGCTTGATCCGCTCTATTGGGAGATTATCCACGCCGAGGAGATCGGCAGCGTGATTGTGATGACCGGCTCCTCCGATCATAACATGCTCATTGCCCGTATCGCCCACGAACACTTCAATATCACTGACATCTACGTCGCCCTGCAGGAGAACGATCAACACAAGCATGCCAAGCTGATTCACCAGTTTCAGGCCAAGCGCCTCTTCGCCAAGCCCTACAACTACACCTACTGGCACGATCAGGCCTACCGCAAACGGCTGATCTACGAATCGGCTGTGATCGAACCGGAATCGCCGCTGGTCGGCGTGCGCATGGCCGATGCGCGCATCCAGCACGGCATGCAGCCGATCGCCATCCTGCGTGATGGATGCTCAAGCATTCCGCATGATGATTTCATCTTCGCCGCCGGTGATGAGATCAAGATGCTGATGCGGCCGGAACGCATTCAGGAGCAGCAGCCGATGATCCTGCCGCCGGCTGCCGGCGCGCATTAACCTCCATGCAGCTGCGCACCCGCTTCGCTCCCAGTCCGACCGGTCTGCTGCATGTCGGTAACGCCTATTCCGCCCTCTTTTGCCAGCAGTGGGCGGCGCAGCACAACGCGACATGCCTGCTGCGCATCGAAGATATCGACCACACCCGCTGCCGCCCCCACTACAGCCGCCAGATGCTCACCGATCTCGAATGGCTTGGTTTTCGCTGGCAGGAGGCGCTGCGCCGGCAGAGTCAACACCATGACGATTACCGGCAAGCGCTCGCCCAGCTGCGCGATGGCGGCTTCATCTACCCCTGTTTCTGCAGCCGTAAAATGCGCCAGAGCGTTGTGTCGGCGTGCCCCTGCCGACAATTGTCAGCGGATGAACAGCAGCAGCGCATGCAGCAGCCGTTCGCCTG
>JALUXN010000153.1 GCA_027018975.1 Mariprofundaceae bacterium
GCCGATCAGCACCATCGGTTCGTTGAGATTGAGCGCAAAGTCGGTGTGGTGGTAGGAGATGGTCTGCACGAAGGCGGAGATGATCGCCAGCGCGGCGAGGGCGGCGGCACCGATGGCGAAACCCTTGCCGATGGCGGCGGTCGTGTTCCCCAGCTCGTCGAGAGAGTCGGTGATGCGGCGTGTCTCCGCGCCCATGCCGGCCATTTCGGCGATGCCGCCGGCGTTGTCGGCGACCGGCCCGTAGGCGTCGATGGCCATGGTGATGCCGACTGTGGCGAGCATGCCGACCGCCGCGATGCCGACGCCGTAGATGCCGGCCAGCGCGGTGGAGCTGTAGATAATGACGGCGATGGTGAGGATCGGGATGACTACCGACTGCATGCCGGTGGCCAAGCCGGCAATCATCACTGTGGCGGGGCCGGTCTCGCCGGCTTGGGCGATGTCGCGCACCGGTTTGCCGCCGGTGTAATATTCGGTGATCAGACCGATCAGAATGCCGCCGGCAGCACCGGCGCAGATTGCGCCCCAGACGCTGGCGGTAACGTGCAGGGCGCTCACCAGAAAGAAGGCCAGTGCGATGAAGAGAACAGATGCGCCGGTAGTGCCGATGCGCAGGGCGACTTGGGCATCCCGATGGGCGGCGATTTTGACCATGGCGATGCCGGCCAGCGAACAGAGCAGGCCGAGTGAGGCGAGCGCCAGCGGCAGGAACATCAGCGCGGATTGTGTGCCGAGTGGTTCGAGCAGGTCGGCGGCCAGGGTTGAGGCCATGGCGATGGTGGCGATGATGGCGCCGCAGTAGGACTCGAAAATATCGGAGCCCATGCCGGCCACGTCACCGACATTATCGCCGACATTATCGGCAATCACGCCGGGATTGCGCGGGTCATCTTCCGGGATGCCGGCCTCCACCTTGCCGACCAGATCGGCGCCGACATCGGCGCTTTTGGTGAAAATGCCGCCGCCGACGCGCGAGAAGAGAGCGACTGAGGATGCGCCCATGCCGAAGCCGTGGATGGCGTGGGCGGTTTCCGGATCACCGCCGAAGAGCAGGTAGAGGCTGCCGAGGCCGAGTAGGCCGAGTGATGCGACGGTCAGCCCCATGATGGAACCGCCGTAGAAGGAGACGGTGAGGGCGGTGGCGGCGCCTTCATTCTGGGCGGCGGTAGCGGTGCGCACATTCGCTTTGGTGGCGGCGAACATGCCGAAATAGCCGGCCAGCGCCGAGCAGATTGAGCCGAGCAGGAAGGCGAAGGTGGTGTTGGTACCGAGGGTGAAGGCGAGTGCCACCGCGATCAGGGCGACAAAGCCGGCCAGAATCGTGTATTCGCGGCGTAAAAAGACCATCGCACCGAGATGGATCGCCTCGCCGATGCGGCGCACCTCGCCCTCGCCGGCGGGGAATTTCTTGATCGCTTGGTAGAGCATGAATGCGATGCCAAGACCGGCGATGCCGAAGAGGGCGGGGATCATCTCGTAATGCATAGGAGCCTCCGGTGCGTTTTACGGTTACAGCGATTATAGACCAAAAAAAACGGCTGATTGCTCAGCCGTTTCTCTGTTACCCCTCTGCCTTGTACCGGGCGATGGAGTCTTCGATCTCTTTTTTGGCGGCTTCGATCTCCGCCCAGCCGGTCACCTTGACCCACTTGTTCGGTTCCAGATCTTTGTAGTGCTCAAAGAAATGAGCGATCTGATTGAGCAGGAAATCATCCACGTCACCCAAGTTGGTGACGCTGTCAAACGACGGTTTCAGCTTGGTGGCCGGAACAGCCAGGATCTTGGCGTCCATGCCCTTCTCATCCTCCATCTCCAGCATGGCGATGGGGCGGCAGTTGATCACGCAGCCGGTGATCAGTGAGAACTTGGAGATCACCATCACATCGACCGGGTCGCCATCATCGGAGAGGGTATTCGGCACGAAGCCGTAGTTGCACGGGTAGTGCATCGAAGTGTGCATGAAACGATCGACAAAGAATGCGCGCGAATCTTTATCCAGCTCATACTTCACCGGATCGGCGTGTTGTGGCACCTCGATGATGACGTTGATATCTTCGGGCGGATTCTCTCCGGCCGGGATTTTTGAAATGTCCATCTGTTGCTCTCCCTGTAGGTTAATTTTAGCGCGCTATTATTCATGAATGCCGGTGCGAAGTATATAGGTTGCGTCCAGGGCGATCGTATCAATAAATCTGTCAGTCCCGATCGAGGCACTCGGGGGTGACGCGACGGTTTTTCTACAGGAATGGGCTGTGGCGATGTATGGTTGCGAAATCATCAAGCGTATGGTGAGGAGAGAGCGAAATGAGTTTGAAAACCAATGT
>JALUXN010000154.1 GCA_027018975.1 Mariprofundaceae bacterium
CTCCCGAACAGCTAGGTGCAACAAAAATCACACCCAGTTTTCAAGCTGCAAACCCGCAACACGTGAAAACTCCTTGGTGTTATTGCTAACCAGCGTGACATCTAGGCTCAGTGCATGGGCGGCAATCAACAGGTCATTGCCACCGATTATTTTTCCTACACACTCCAAGCCCGCACGAATATCCCCATATATTTCAGCAGCATTCGCATTAAACTCAACCACTTCCAGTGGCATTAGAAACATCTCCAAGGCAGCCAGATTACGCTTTTTCTTCCTGCTTTTTGCAATGCCGTACATCAATTCAGCCAAGACAATGGAGGACAACAACACATCGCCCGGCTTCAGCATCTCAAATTTTTCTCGCACATGCAGTGGATTGTTTTTGATCAGATAGATGCAAATGTTGGTATCAAGCATGTACGCCATTGAGACTAATCGAAACAGGAGAAATCGCGCTCCTGCACCTCCGGTTGTTGACGCCCTTCCTGCATGAAATCATCCGAAAATACATCCAATGCGCGAAAAAAACTATCCCAACTGTGCTGAACAGGCAGCAACACCACCGCATTGCCAACTTTGTGCACATAGACCTCTTCGCCATCAAAGCGAAACTCTTTGGGCAACCGCACCGCCTGACTGCGCCCATTTTGAAAAACCTTCGCCCTGTTCACACTACACCTCCGATATATACCCGGAAATATATATCAGCCAACCACCGTTGCCAATCGACACCGCTTTATATCCCTATCCATGCCTTCTCCGCATCTCTGCGGTAAAAGATTATTTCCCCGCCTCACGCATCGCCGCCGCGCGTTTTTCCACATCCTCAACCAGTTGATCGATCATTTTGTCGGTACGCACCTTCTCCGACTTCTCGCCATCGCGGTACATCATATGCACCGGATAGCCGCCGGTGATGCCGACATCCGCTTCTCGCGCTTCGCCGGGACCGTTGACCACGCAGCCGATCACCGCCACGTCGATATTTTCATGGATATGCGCCAGCCGCTCTTCCAGCTCCGCCACCATGCCGATCACATTGAACTTCTGCCGCGCACAGCTCGGGCAGGCGATCAAATTGACACCGCGATGACGCAGCCCCAGTGCCTTGAGGATCTCGAAGCCGACCCGCACCTCCTCCTCTGGCTCTGCCGCCAATGAGACACGGATGGTGTCACCAATCCCCTCGGCCAGCAGCAGCCCCAAGCCGATGGAGGATTTCACCGTCCCGCCGAATCGGCTGCCGGACTCCGTAATGCCCAGATGCAGTGGATAATCGACCTGCGCCGCCAGCTTACGGTAGGCCGCCACCGTCATCGGGATATTGCTCGCTTTCAGCGATACCTTGATGTCGTAAAAATCCATCTCCTCGAGTATGCGGATATGACTCAAAGCCGACTCGACCATCGCATCGGCGCACGGCTCGCCATATTTCTCATTCAGCTCCTTTTCCAGCGAACCGGCATTGACGCCGATGCGGATCGACACGCCGCGCTCCGCCGCCGCCTTGACCACCCGCTCGACCCGGTCACGTCCGCCGATATTACCGGGATTCAAGCGCAACCCGTGCACCCCGGCATCGAGTGCAGCCAGCGCCATTTTGTAGCTGAAATGGATGTCGGCGATAATCGGAATCTCGCTCTGATTCAAAATCTCCGGCATCGCCGCCGCCGAGTCGGGATCGGGCACCGAGACGCGCACAATATCAGCGCCGGCCTGCGCAATGCGATCAATCTGCGCCACCGTCGCATCGATGTCGGTGGTCAAGGTATTGGTCATCGACTGCACCGCAATCGGCGCCGAACTACCCACCGTCACCTCACCAACCTGCAACTGCCGCGTCTTACGCCGTTCGGATACGATCTGATCTCTCATAGCTACCTCTCTTATTGCCCTGCCGCGGCAGGAGTGCTTGGACTCTGCGCCTGCTGCCGCAACAACTGCAACCGCTCCTTCAACTGTTCGGCGCGGCGCAATGATTCCACGTACTCGGCCATTGTCGGACGCAACGCCACCGCCTGACGCCACGCGGCAATCGCCTGATCCAGCTGCTCCTGCCGGAAGGCGCGACTACCGGCATCAAAATAGCGTGCCGCAGCCGCATTCACCAACGCTGTCACCCGCGCCATCAGCGCCTCCGCATCCTCGCCGTGGTGGCGCTGATAGGCATCCATCAACTGCTTGGCCTGATGCCAATCCTGCTGACGCATCGCCCGCTCGATATCCGCTTTACTCACCTGCCGCTGACGGTGGCGCGGATGGCTGCGACGCTTGCCATGCGAGGCAACCGGCATCGCCGGAATCTTGAACCCCGCAGGCAATGCAGCGCGCACCTGCACCATCAGCTGCTGCGCATCTTTGCGCTGCGGCTGCAGACGCAGCACCGACTCCACCTCGACATAGGCGACCTCCGCCACCCCTTCGCGCAGAAACATGCGCGCATCCTGCATGGCGCGATCGGCGCGTGCATCAACTGCTTCGCTGAAACGCTTGCGCAGATAACCATAGACGCGATCGTCCGGCTGCAAACCATGCGGTGGATGATAGTACGCAAAATCGGCCAGCCAGCGCTGATCCTCCTTGCGCCGCTGCTGCAGGAGCAGCACAAACCGATCATGCCTCATCTTGGCCGCCATCGCATCCCGCCGCTGCCGCATCTGCTGCGGCTTCAGCGTCACCTGCGCGGCTTGATCATACGCCCACATCGCATCGAACCAGAGGTGATGGCGCGCCAATCGCTTGGCGGTGTGCAGATAGTGGAGATAGAGACGGCGGCGCGCCGGCTCGATCTGCTCCCGCAACAGGCGTTGCGCACGTCGATAATCCGGATGCGAGCGATCGAGTGCCAGCACACTCGCCCGCGCCTGCATGATGTGCCCATTCTCAAATGCCGTTTTGATCGCCGCATATTCCGTGAGCAACTGCAGCTGATCATGCTCATGATGATGCAGCTGTACATCAAAACTGTGGTGCCCCGCCTGGCACGCTGCCAACAGCAACAGCAGGCAGTATGAGAAGTGGCGCAACATCATATCCGCCTGCCGCTGCGCAGCTCCTCCGCTGCACCCTCTGCGAACGCCACGGCACGCGCAATATCCTTGCGCATATCCGCACAGCAGACCTGCACACAGCCCGCCTCCAGATCGTGTGTCACCCCCTTCACACGACAGCCGGCAATCGGCTCGAAACGGAACCCGTCGCCCAGCAGCGAATAGGTCTCCCGCGGCATCACCAGTTGACCACCAGAACCCAGACCGATCATGCGTGAGGCAACATTCACCGCATCACCAATCACCGTGTACTCCAGCCGCTGCGCTGCGCCAATATTGCCCAGAATCACCTCACCGCAGTGCAGCCCGAAGCGGAACTGTGCCGGCTCGGCAGCGGCTGCACAGAGCTCTGCCATCGCCAATCCACACATCGTAGCCCGGCGCAGATGATCACCCTCATCATCCGGCATCGAAAAAATCGCCATCACCGCATCACCGATATATTTATCCACATGGCCGCCATAGTAGGCGATGACCCGATGAAACAACTCAAAATAGTGATTGAGCAGATCCACCACCCGCTCTGTATCGTTGGCAGCGGAAAACGCTGTAAACCCGACCATATCGGCAAACAGCACCGTCACCTGCTGGCGACGACTGTTCAACGCCACATCGCCGTGATCAAACACCCGCTCAACCAGCTCCGGATTCAGATAACGGCCAAAGGCATCGCGCATCTCCGCCTTATGCGCCAGCTCACGCACCATGCGATTAAACTGCGCCACCGCGTCACTGATCTCATCATTGCCGCGCAGCGGCAGCTGCACCCGATAATCTCCCGCAGCCACCTGCTCTGCCGCCTCGCTCAACATCTCAATCGGCTGACTCATCCGCCCGGCAATCCAATACACCAGCAGCCCCGACGCCAGCACAACCACCACAGCCGCCAGCACCATCTGGCGCAGCAGCCGGCCGGCGATCTGTTCCCATGCCCGCTCGGAGAATCGCACCGCGACTACCCCGAGCGGCGTATTGGCATATCGGATCTGCTTGGCATACCAGAGATCGGCCAACGGTAATCGACGCACGTGATCACCACCCTGCGACAGCGCCGCAACCACCCGATCATCGACCGACAACGCACCAATCTGTTGGTGATGCCCATCCGCGGTGCGCATCACCACGCCAATCGCTGTGGGCACTTTGTCGAGAAAACTGTGCAACACCACATCGACCTCGGCACTGCTACCGGAGAGCAGCGGCAGTTTGAGCTCATCGGTTAAATGATCCACCTGCATCGCCGCCTGCGCAGCCTGACTCTGCAGCCAGGCATCGCGCTCAATATGCATCATCACAAAAAAGAGCAGCACCACAGTACATGTCACCGACAGCCCCACCAATATCGACCAGCGCCACCGGATCGGCATGCGCATCGGAAAGCGGGCATGGCCACCATCATGGTTGAAGCGGGACACGATCAGCCTCAGGTCAGCAACGCTCAAGGCAATCGAGCGCAGCCTGCATAACAATCATTCCGCGATAGATTCAGTCGAAATGTCAGTTGAAATGGAGACGCGATTACGCCCCTGTTCTTTGGCTGCATACATGCGTTCATCCGCCACATGCAGCAGCTGCTCCACAATGGGATCGATCTCCTCTCCATCACACTGTTCGGGCAGCGCTGCCACTCCGGCCGAGAAGGTGATCGCCACCGTTTCTCCACTATCCAGTTGCAGCGGAGAGGCACGCAACTGTTCGAGCCACATCTCCGCCGCGGCTTTGGCACCGTTAAGATCGGTATGCGGCAGCAGCACAATAAACTCCTCACCACCCCAGCGACCGGGAATATCAGACTCGCGCGCCTCCTGCTTGAGTACCCGCGCCATATTTTTCAGCACTTCATCGCCGGCGGCATGGCCATAGGTATCATTGACCTGTTTGAAATGATCCAGATCGATCATCACCACCGTATAGTCGTGGCGATAGCGAATCGATTGCGACACACCTTGATGCAGCTGTTCGAGAATATGGCGGCGATTGTACAGACCGGTCAACGGATCGTGACTGGCTTGGAAACGGAGCTCTTTTTTTGCGTTCTTGAGGTTGGTCACCATGCGCCAGATCAGGCTCGCTTCCAAACCGCCGACCACCCCGCCCACACCGAGTATCTCGGAGGCCACCGCCTCGAGCATCTCGTTGCCAGTCATATTAAACGCCACGCACGGCGCGCAGGCATGCAGAGCTTCATCCACAGAGGAGAAGACCGGAATCCGATGCGCTTTGGCCAACGCAATTCCCTCCGCATCGGGGTTGACATCCACGACACCAACCACCTCAACCAGATCTTCATCCAACAACATTTCCAATATGGATGTTCCACCGCGACCTGCGCCCAGAACCACTGCGCGGTGCGGATCTTCCCTCATCGTTCCCATGCAGCCGACACTAACCAGACTGAACGCCGAAAAAAAGTAATTTTGCCACATCCACACCGCCGCTCGACGCCCTAACGCCCACCCAAGCACAACGACCTCGCCGCAATTGGTTACATCTTTACAGCATGTTTCTGCTAGAGTCGCCGCCAACAGCAGCGCCATCCGTAGGAGACACCGCCATTGAACAATCAACAACGCAACGCACTCAAAGCCCGGGCTCACCACCTCAAACCGCTCATCCGGGTCGGCCAGAAAGGGATAACCGACAATCTCCTGAGTGAAACCGATCAGACACTGGAGAGCCATGAACTGATCAAAATCCATATCGCCGCGGATGACCGGGAGACGCGCAGAAGCTACGCCGCCACCATTGCCGAAGCGTGCCATGCGGAACTGATCCATCAGATCGGCAAAACATTCATCCTCTACCGGCAGAAACCTGCATCATGAGCAATACACTCGAAGCCATTGAGACACGTCTGCAGCAACACTTCTCGCCGCAGACACTGCATGTGGAGGATGAGTCGTGGAAACATGCCGGCCACGCAGCGGCCAAAGCCCACGGCGGCGGCCACTACCGCGTCGCCATCGATGCCGCACCACTCAACGACCTTCCCAGAGCACGGGCACACCGCCTGATCTACCAAGCTCTGGGCGATCTCTTCCCGGCGGAGATCCACGCCCTGAGCATCCAGATCGGAGCCGGCTCGCATCACAAGCAACCATAACAATGGTATGATTCTTGCGTCCCGTGCTATCCAATGACGGTCCACCCAATGAAAAAAGCCATGCAGGATAACCAACCATGAAAATCCACCAGAACCTACCCATCACCAACAAAGAGATCCGTAAAACAAAAACCGCCTCATCAGGCGCTGCATTCGGCAAAATCCTAGATACTGAACTCGAGAGCGTGCAGCCGGTTGCCCCACAATCGTCGCAGGAAGATGCACCCTCCGGCCAGCAACAGAGTGCATGGCGCACACTCGAAGAGAGCATCACCCTGCTCGACGATGCCATGCGGCATATCGAGAGTGGCCACCCGCCCTCGGCAGAGCTCCTGCACGACATTGAACAGCTGCGCTCCCAACTGCGCCAACAGGTCAGCAGCGGTCAGAGCAATCACGATCTAAACCAAGCCGATACCCTCCTCGCCGTTGAAGCTGAACGCATTCGCGCCATGCAATCTGAATAACCCGGAGAAGCCACCGTGACCCAGATAGAGATCCTTGACCAACTGCTCAGAGACATGGACACCATCCGCCCGATTGTCATCTCGGCCATGCCCGATGACCCCAAGTTGCGCGCCACCACACGCCGCATGATCTCCGATCTGGAATCGATGCGACGCAATCCATCGGTCTCCCGCCACACCTATGTATGGCTCAGCCAGCAGATGAGTAAGCTCCTTGATGCAGAACATGGTGTCCTACTGCGCCCCGGACCGGATGGCGACATCCCCGAACAGGCTGCTCAGATCATCGAAGAGCAGGTCGAGCAGCGTCGTGACTTGCTCTCACAAGGGCTGCGCGACATTGCCGCCACCGACACCCTGCTCAATCAAAGCGCTGCTTTACTCGGCAAGAAAGCCGCCAACGACGAACCGCTGCAGGGCAAAGCACGCCACCTGCACAAACTGATCGACGCGCATCTGCGCAACGACATCGCGCTGCGCAATGAAATGCAGCAGTTTATCGGCGCATTCACGCCGTCGATCAACGCCATCTCCAATGTACTGAAAAATGTCGGGGAGGATTCCCCCGAACTGAAGCTCGCCACCCAGATGCTCGAGCAGGAGTTGCCGGAAGATGCGGAAGAGGCACGCGCCCTGCTGCAAAACGCCCGTCAGCGCATCCAGCAAGCCGGCTCCAAACTGGCCGATGCCAGCCACAAACTGAATGAGACCATGCAGGAAAATATCGAGAAACTCTCCACCCTATCCAGCAAGCTCAAACAGGCCGAATCCGAGGCGCGCAACGACCCGCTCACCCGCCTCGCCAACCGCCGTTATCTGGCGGAGTTTCTCAACACACTGGGGCAGTCGAGCTTCTGTTTTCTTATTATCGACATCGACTATTTCAAAAAGATCAACGACACCTACGGCCACGATGTCGGCGATGAAATCCTCCAGCAGCTGGCCACCATTCTGCGCGACAATGTACGCGGCAGCGATCTGGCCGCACGCATCGGCGGAGAGGAGTTCTGCATCATTTTCCCCTCGACCGACCTGCAGACCAGCCGGCAGCTGGCTGAAAAACTGCGTCAGGCGATCGCAGCACGCCCCTTCAAAACCGCCCGCGGACAGGTTCCCGTGACCATCAGCATCGGTCTGGCGCAACATCAACCCGGCAACAAACACAGCACCACCTTCAAAGCGGCCGACAAAGCACTCTACCACTCCAAAGAGAACGGCCGAAACCGCGTCACCGTCGCACCGGTCAACAGCTAATCAGCCACCCAGAGTCCCTTGGGCGATCACATCATCGAGCGACCCCTATCGAGATGAGCCAGCAGACCGCGTAAATTGACGACCTATTGCTCGTGTTCCTGTTTGTGTTTGGCGCGAATCGCCTCGCGATGGCGGCGATAAACATACTTGGCCACCGTATCCTCCTCATCATCGCAGCGGAAATAGAAGCTGACACCGATATTCTGGCGCCTCCCCTGCATAGCTCCGGCGCGTCTGACAATGCCGATTAACTCGAGAATAGATGGTGGAAACGAGGGCAGCATCATCTTGATACGAATCGCATCACCACGTTCATAGTGCTGATGGGTGACAAAACTGATACCCGTCACACTCAAATTCACCGGCCGCTCCTGCATGTCGCTATGGCTGGCATCATTGAGCATATTCACACCGATCAGGTAATTCAGCTTGGCATCCAACGCCTCCAGTGCGCTGCTCATCTCCGAGCTGGCCTCACCATCCTGAAAGAGATCGCGTCCCACCATCCGCTGCAGCATCCCGTTCTGACGGGAACGCACGCCGATTTTGGTCTTGCAGATCTCAAACTCCTCTTGCGAAATCTTCTCATCCTGCAACGGAATCATGTCATCGACGCGAAAATCCTGACGCCCCTGTGACGCTGTATTAGCCATAACTACGTACCTCTGTCTTCACTGAAATTAACGCCGAGAGCGGCATCACACCAGTCGCCTCCTGCCCCCGCTCAGCTTGTGTCTTCACCTCGCCGCGCTCTATCGCAGCAATCGCCACCTCGACAATCGTCGGATCAAACTGCGTGCCGGCACTCTCCTTCAACTGCTCCAAGCAGAACGACAACGGCCGCGCCATACGATAGACACGATGGGTCGTCATCGCATCAATGGCGTCAGCCACACAGACAATGCGCGCATCCAACGGGATATCATCACCGGCCAACTTATCGGGATAACCGTAACCATCATAGCGTTCGTGGTGATGGCGCAACATCAACCGCTCGCGCACCATGGTATCCATATTGGCCAGAATATTATCACCGATCACCGGATGCGCCTTCATGAGCGCAAATTCACTATCGGTATAACGCCCCGGCTTGAGCAGCACCGCATCAGGGACGCCGCACTTGCCGATATCGTGCAGCAAACCACCAGTACGAATCAAATCGACATGATCATCATCCAACCCCAAATCCTGCGCCAACACTGCTGACAGCGCGCCAACACGCGCTGAGTGGTCACGCGTGTACTTATCGCGCGCCTCCAATGAGCGCACCAGCGCAATCAAGGTATCGCGCATATTGGCGGCCAATGCCGCATGCACAGCACGGTTATCGAGCAGGGTGTCAAGTTTCTTGACAAGAATACCGAGAATTTGACGGACATCGCTGCGCAACGGAATTTCACATGCCACCTGATTCAGGCAGAGCACCCCCATCGAGACACCCTGCAGGCAGACTGGAACCGCCACAAAACCATTCTGCTCTACCCCTTGCCAGCAGGGTTGTGGCTGGGCATCGTGCCCCACTTGATACAACGTTTCGTGGCCATCGATCAGCTCACGAAAAACCGTCTCGCGCAGTTTGCAGGAGAGCGGCGCATCCTCATAACCCTCCGATGCAACCATCACCAACTGATCCTGCTGACGCTCGAACAGCGCCAGATAACCGCCCTGCGCGTGCACAACCTCCATCGCCAGATTCAGTGCCCGACCGCACACAGCAGAGACATCATGCTCGGCCGGCATCTCATCAAACATGCGATAGACCAGCCCCAGCCGGCGATCCATCTCGAACATCTCCGGCAGCAGCCGATCGGAGGATCGCATCGAACGCTCCACCGGCGCCGCAGGTGACTGCGCGCTCCCCAGCATCTGGGTTAGACAATCCAACAACACATCCGGCGCAAAGGGCTTGGAGAGCACATGCTCAATACCCAAATCCACTGCCTGACTCATGCGCTCGGCAGTCAAGAATCCGCTCATCAACACCATCGGCGGCAGCGTCTCGCCACGTGCGCGCATCGCCTCGAAGAGATCCAGCACATTACCATCGCCGAGACTCATATCGGTAATCAAGCCGTCCCAATGGGTGCCGGCCAGCACATCCTGCGCCTCTTTCAGGCTGCCAATCTGGGTGATTTTGACATGTTCATCGAGTTCGCTGGCGATCTCCGCAACAACTTCGCGCACCGCTGGCTGATCTTCGAGAATCAATATCCGCATTAAAGAAGCCCCGTAGCATTTTTTCCGTAGGCGCGCGTCACCATGGTAGCTGCCGGTTTGACGCTCTCCGGGGGTGGTGTGTTCTGCTGCTCCAGTTTCTCCATCTGCTCTTCAAGCGCCGTAAAACGCCGTTTCAGATGCAGATATTGCGCAGCATTCTCCAACCGAACCCGAATCTCCGGCAATTGAAATGGCTTACTGATAAAGTCGTATGCGCCCGCCTCTACCGCATGGATAGCATTTTCGATGCCAGAATAGCCGGTCATCAACATCACCAGCGTATCCAGCTGCGCTTCACGCACATGAAACAGCAGCTGCAGCCCGTCACACCCGGGCATGACAATATCACTAAGTACAAGATCAAAGGGTTCAGATTGAAGAATTTCCAACGCATCGTCACCGCGATGGCAAACGACGATGTCAAAATCAGACTCCTGCAGATACTCCTCCAGAATCGAAGCCAGCGCGTGGTCATCTTCCGCCAGCAGCAGCCGCGTCTGCGTCACGGTTATCCCCGCGACAAGTCGTTGGACTTATATAATTTCAGTAGTTGAGATTCCAGTGCACGCTCGTTCGGCTTCTGCTGTTGCTGCTCGACCTGATCTTCGAGTGCCTGCCGTTGAGTGAGTGCCGCCGAGGAGATGTTGACCTGATCATTGCGTTTGGCAGTGGATGCGTTCACCGGCCTTTCAGCCACGGACGGAGCACGGTTGTTCTGCTGAAGCAACCTATTAATTAATCCGTCAACCGGTTGAACATGAATGCCCATCCATCTCTCCTGTTCCGAGGCTTATGCTGCGCTCGAGCGAGCCATCATAAGTTTCGTGCACACTATTCTATCGGTGCAATCCACGGCAACTTTAATTTTTTCTCACCACCGATGCATAAGATTTGGCAGGAGAGCGCGCGCAATAGCAATACTTGACTAAAATAGTCGGCTTTATACCATCCGCGCCACAAGCAAACACCCTACAGGGCTATCGCCATTGAAAAAACGTCATTCCCGAGGGCTCTATCAGGAATGACGACGATCGTTTTTTCATCAAGGAATACGAACATTTTTCATGCGATAACCTAGAAAACCTTGCCGGAGGTCTTAATGCGATTAACCAGTAAAGGGCGCTACGCCGTATCGGCCATGGTCGATCTGAATAAACAGCAGGAGAATGGCCCGGTCACACTGGCTGCGATCTCCGATCGACAATTTATCTCTCTCTCCTATCTCGAACAGCTCTTCCGCCGCCTGCGCGAAAATGGCCTGGTGCGCTCCGTGCGCGGCCCCGGTGGTGGTTATCTCTTAGCCAAAGGTGACGACGAAATCTCCGTGGCCGACATCATCCGCGCCGTCAATGAGCCGGTGCATACCACCATGTGCGAAAACGGTGTGCGCGGCTGCCACCGTGGTAACCGCTGCGATACCCACGAACTATGGGAAGCACTCGGTCTGCACATCTACCGCTTTCTCGATGCCGTCACACTCGCCCAAGTTTGCGACAAATCACTGCAACTGGAAC
This sequence comes from Mariprofundaceae bacterium, assembly GCA_027018975.1. Lineage (GTDB taxonomy): Bacteria > Pseudomonadota > Zetaproteobacteria > Mariprofundales > Mariprofundaceae > Mariprofundus. The sequence goes on from JALUXN010000154.1 coordinate 11,606, forward strand.
TGATCGAACTGGCCAATGTCGGCGACTACCGCCTCACCCCGCGCTCGGAAGAGTTGGCCATCAAAGCGATCCCCTGAATTGAAACGCTATCTCGACTTCAACGCCACCTGCCCGCCACTGCCTGAAGTAATCGAGGCTGTCAGCCGCGCCTCGGCCTCGGCCATCGGCAATCCATCCAGCCTGCATTGGGCCGGACGCGCAGCACGGCGCATTGTCGATGATGCGCGCGATCGTCTGGCGGCACACCTCCACTGCGAGAGCGGCAGCGTGGTTTTTACCTCCGGCGGCACCGAATCTGACAACATCGCCATTCACGCAACCACCGCCGCACACCCTGGCGGCGGCACCATCATCACCACCGCCATCGAGCACCCTGCGGTATTGCGCCCCCTCGAACAGCTGCAGTCGCCACAGTGGCAACTCCAACAGATTAAACCCAATGCAAGCGGCGTCATTGATACGCAGGCGATGATCGAAGCCATCGATGCCGCCGACGACCTGCGCCTAGTCTGCATCATGCTGGTCAACAACGAGAGCGGCGCCATCCAGCCGGCGGCGGAAATCGCCCGCCACTGCCGCACACGTCATATCCCCATCCTTATCGACGCCGTGCAGGCACTGGGCAAAATCGCTATTGATGCCACCCAGCTCGACGCCGATTTCATCGCCCTCTCCGCCCATAAAATCGGTGGGCCAAAGGGTGTGGGCGCCCTCATCGTTCGTCGCGGTGTCAAAATCGCGCAGCTTGCCCCCGGTGGCGGACAGGAGCGCGGCCGCCGCTCCGGCACCGAAAATGTCCCCGGCATTGCCGGCTTCGCTGCCGCCCTCGGCATCATCGATTTCAACGACTACCGCCCCATCCGTGACCACTTCGAATCGCGCCTGTGCGCCAGCATCCCGGAAAGCAGCATCATCGCTGCCGATGCCCCGCGCAGCGCCAACACATCGCTCTTCACCCTGCCCGGCGTCGATGGCGAAACCATCCTCATGCAGCTCGATCTGGCCGGTTTTGCGGTGGCCTCCGGCTCCGCTTGCTCATCCGGCAAACGCGAGCCCTCACACGTCCTGCGCGCCATGGGTGTGAATGATACGCTGGCACGCAGTGCCATTCGTGTCAGCTTCGGGCCGGGCAACAGCACAGCAGATGCCGATGCGCTGATCGAAGCGCTGCTGCAGAGCCGCAACCGGCTCAAACAGATGGCCGGATTTTAACCGTAAGGAGCATACGATGGAGACCCCGATTGAAATCCACCTCACGGATGCAGCCTGCCAACGCATCCGCCAACTACTCGAGAGCGAACAGAAACAGGCGCTCTATCTGAGTGTGAAGGCAGCCGGCTGCTCCGGACTGGAGTATGTCATGGCCTGTATCGATGAACCCCACCCCGGCGACCTCACCTTACAGACAAGCGATGTCACGCTCTACATCGATGCCGATGCCTACCGGCAAGCGCTCAAAGGCTTT